>CAIOLR010000415.1 GCA_903859135.1 uncultured bacterium
AACCTTCTAGGGTGACTCAATTCAGTATAAAGAGCTTGGGCACAAGTGCCCAAGCTCTTTATACTGCTAGAACGTATACGAAATCTTACCAAAGACAAAACGGCCATTGAAACCAAATTGCTGAACATTTCGACTGTATAAGAACCGGCCATTAAATGTATTATCTCTGGAAGTCGTATAATTGTTCCGATTGTTTACATTATTTCTAGGATCTATGTATGCTTCATCAGGATACACATCGAACACATTATTCACGCCTATTGCGAAACCTAATTCTTTGGTGAATTTATAATTAACTGTCAAATCCGTCACCCACTTTGCAGCAAACGTTTGATCGATTGCTAAGGGTAAATTATTAGCTGAATCATTAGGATCTTTCGCATTCACGTAGCTAACCTCTCCAAAACGAACCGCTCTAAGCAATACGCCCCATTTCGAAGTGGTATAATTGGCACTCAAGTTGATTTTACTTTTAGGCACTGACACCTCTAAACGAGAACGCTCCAAGCGATTGAACAAGTTGGTTGTCAAAGTTGAATTATTGGCAATTAGATTGGAAGTATTGATGTCGCCTACTTTCGTATCATTAAAGTTTAGAGCGGCAGAAAGTGTTAACTTATCTCCTTTAGAACCAACATCCAAACGATTGGTTAACACGATATCCAACCCTCTCGTTTTAGTTGAAACAGCATTTGAAAAAAACTGAACACTATTAATATTAGGCGACACACCCGCACTATTTAATATAGTGTTCACTGGACCAGATGGAGTAGATTCGCGTACGTATTGACTGGATAAAACAATCCGATCTTTTACCTCAATTTGGTAAGCATCCACTGTAAAAGAAAGTAGTTGCGAAATTTTACCCGTTAAACCTAAGCTATATGAATTGGATGTTTCTGCTTTTAATGATCCGATACCAAATGCGCGAACAATGGGATTATCGTTATTTACTGTCACCACTTGCTGTGGTATTCCGTTAACAAATTGCGTACTCTCATTATTGAAATAACGCTGATGCAATGAAGGGGCACGGAAGCCTGTAGCAATAGCTCCTCTGACAGCAAAGTCTTTATAAAACTTATAACGGCCTGTAAATTTATACGAAAAGTTAGATCCAAAATCACTGTAGTTTTCAAAACGACCAGCAGCTCCTAATAATAGCCTTGGACCAAACTCCGCTTCAAAATCAGCATACACGCCTGTGTTATTTCTAGATTTGTCCAAAGCATTTTTGGGTGCTGGCTGAAACCCTGGGAATACCTGTGCACCGGGTATTTTTCCAGTAACACCTCCAAAAGAATAAGCGAGAGGATCACCTGCAGCAATTTGAAAATTATCTGTTCTATACTCTGCACCAAAAGCTGTATTCAATGAGGTTAACAAGCCCGTAAAGTCAAATTTACGATCGATATCAAAAGTGGTGGTATTTTGAATAAAAGATAATTGTCCACAATAAAAGCTAGCAGGGCTAGTACCAGCAGGCAAAGAAGCATTTAATGTGTTAGAAGTGTTAAAATCAATGGTATTGATTCCGAATACATGCCCGATGTCATAATCCCACGCACCAGACTTTCCTTTAATCCCTCCTAGGAGAGAATAATCATTCACGCGAGTATTAATTAAGGGAAGAAACCCGTTGGGATAAAGCGTTAAATCAATTTGACTAGTTGCTGATGGCAACCGATTAAAGCCTGCAGACTCCCCAACTTTATTCGTGTACCCAGATGCTGCATAAAAAGTAATCTCACTATTAAGTTGATACTCTCCATTCACAAAAAAGCTGGCATTTTTGATATCCGAATTGCCCACACGCATATCATTTCTATCGAAATTGCCTGCTGTGGCAGACAGAGCATCAGCATCAACTTGTTCTTGTGTCATCGACCCAGAACCTGGAATAGGTGTATATAATAGTGGACGCGTATCTAAGCCCCCACGATTGGTAGCACCACGAGACTCGTATTGTCCCGAAAAATTAACATAACCTTTGCCACCTAGATCAAAGCCCTTGCTTAAATCGGCATGAAAAGTTTGACCATCATACATCTTTCTGCCTAGTGCACTCGTGTAACATTGACCCTGCATCATGGAAAAAGCAAAAGGGGTATTTTTTTTTAGTACAATATTGATAACCCCTGCAATTGCATCCGAACCGTATTGCGCAGCCGCACCATCACGCAATACTTCTATTTTTTCAATGGCAGCCAAAGGAATTGCATTTAAATCGGCGCCCACACTACCGCGACCAAATGTTCCATTAATATTGACTAATGCCGACGTATGCCGGCGTTTACCATTCACTAAAACCAACACTTGGTCGGGACCCAATCCACGCAAAGACGCTGGATCAAGATGATCTGTCCCGTCAGCTACGGTTTGGCGATTCGAACTAAAGGATGGTGCAGCGTAATTTAAGACTTGTCCTATGTCTGTCTGAGCAAAATTTTTAACATCCTTTGCAGTAATTATATCAACAGGTACCGACGATTCAATATTGGTTCGAGGAACGGTAGACCTCGATCCAAGAACCACTGTTTCATTTAAGACTGCACTAGACGCTGACAAGGTAAAATTTTGCGTCTTCGGTGCATTGTCGATCAGCACATTTGCTGTCAGACTTTCGTACCCTACAAACGAGATTTTCAGTTTATACTTTCCTGGAGCTGGGAATTTCAAGAAATATTCACCATTCTGGTCAGAGGAAGTCCCTGATGTTGTTCCCTGAATTAGAATACTAACACCAGGCATGGTCAAACCAGATGCGTCTACAATTTTACCCTTTAGCTCTTGCCCCCAAAGCAATGTGGAACTGAGTCCAAATGATATCAACAAGATGGTTTTTCTGTAAGTATTTTTCATATTTTACTATTTAAAAGTTAATTTTTTTTCAAAAAAATTAATTCTAGCAAACATATAGTTTGATTTTGGAAAAACAAAACTTTTCATAATCGAGAATCTACTATTTGGGAGTGCTTAAAGAGGGAGTTAGATGTATCACAGTGGAATCTTGACGGAAGTATTGGTGATTTATCTTGATAAAACGGATCATTTCATAGTCGTTGGCTTCGATCGTAAACTGATAAGAAGGACGATACTGCTGCATAAACTCCAGAAGCTTTTCTCCACTCAAGCCTGTGACACGGGCCACCAAATTTCGTGTATATCTACTGTCGACTATTGCCGCCTGATAATCTTGCTCAATAATGTACTGCAGTTTGCGGGCATTTATACCCTGCCTACTAAATAGATTGTACAGGGCATCTATCCCCAACCCAGATCCGACGCCATTACCTCCACTGGGTATGATCATATTTTCGACACTCCCTTTGGTGTACGAATCTTTATAATCTAACTGAGCCGCTTGCAATTTGCTTCTTGGGGATTTCAGTGTATCTCTAACGATAATCTCTTGCAATTGAATACTCGTGCGTTTGAGGTAGAAAAGTATGATGTTACTGGAACTGCTTATCCGAATCGTGTCTGCATAATATCCATTCAAAGAAGCAATCAAGGTATCACCCAGGGGCACATTAGCTGTAAACTCGCCATACGTATTATTATAAAACCCTCTTCCTGTTTGAAGATGCTGGATATAAGCATGGGTTAAACGTTGTTTGCTGTTAGCATCAACAACAATACCCTGAACGGTGATCTCCTGAGCAAATAGCTTAATACGATCACCACATACGAGTAGAGCAAAAATGATGCAAATGAGCTTATTCACGGATTACATAAAAACCAAATCTAGATGATCATCACGCAAGCTATGCTGAATTTTGACGGAGCATCGCTTCATCTAGTTATTACGTTTATTTAGATATAAGGAGCAACTGCCCAAGCTTAATGGTATCGTCCTGTAAGTTATTAATAGCTTTCAAATCACCGACTGATAGGGAAAAACGCTTGCTAATCGAATAGATCGTATCTCCCGTTTTCACCTCATACACCCTCATCGCTACGGGAGATTTGGATAAGTCATCTTTTCGCTGTTCGAGCAGCTCATTGGCAATTTCTGATAGCACTTTATGTTCTCGCTTATTCTTTTCGGAGGACGTTTCTTTACGGTCGTACTGATCCAACGTATAGCGTCGTATCAAGCTGGTCAAAAGTTCTGGATAACGCGGATTAGTGGCATAACCCGCTTTCTTCAAACCCTTTGCCCAACCTTCGTAATCATTTCTATCCAACTCAAACAAAAAAGTGTAACGCTTTCGCCTTAAAAATTCAGAATGATCTCGAAAAGATTCTTCGGGTGTTTTATATACCCTAAAACATTCATCTTTCGCATCGTCATCCTTTAAAATAGTTTTCCCACTCCATGCAGATGTACATTTAATACCAAAATGATTATTCGCTTGAATGGCCAAAATACTATTTCCATTGCCCGACTCAAGGAGTCCCTGTGCCAAAGTAATGCTTGCAGGGATGCCATACGCATTCATCTCCGCTATTGCGACATCCTTATACCGCTCGATGTAACTGCTCGCAGCATCGCTTTTGACTGGAGTTGAAGATGGAACAGAAACCACGGATGCGGGACGACTATTTGTTTTGACAGCAAGCTGCTTTTTCACCCCACATGAACTAAATAATACCAGGAGCGGAAGTATAAAAAAAATATAATATTTCATGTGTTTCATCTTAAATCAGATTTTGATTTTCTGACCAATACGTAAATAATCTGTTTTTAAATGATTTTGATGGCGTATTTTTTCGGCCCTTGTTCCATATTTTTTAGCTAGGGCCGAAAGCGTATCTCCTTTCTTAATACGATGATAAGAGACCTGCTGTTTAAGTTTAACAGATTTAGGAAACAACTCATATGTTGGCTCCACATAATCCGCTGGGCGATTATCGTATTCGTACAAATTATATTTTTTAATGATGGCCACTACACGGCTCGCCCAGGCTTTGTTGGATGCATATCGGCCGCGTTGCATCCCCAATGCCCAAGCTTTGTAATCATAAATGGAACACGTATCAAAAAGTGGGCTAAACCGTTTACGACTTTTGAGCATCATCGAAAAATCGGCATAAGAGGTAGCAGCAGAATCATAACTTTTGTACTGCGACCTTATTTCTTGATTATAATTCAACCCCTTCATTCCAAAATGATTATTTAGCACTCGGGCAATTTTACTCGTCCCATTTCCCGATTCGTGCATGGCAACGCCCAACACAATACTTGCAGGCACTCCATGCTCCCTCATCTCTTTAATAGCCAGATCTTTGTATTGCTCGATATAATCTGTTGCAGAATTTTGTGCAAAAACCGCCCTAGTGATACATAAAAAAAGGAAAACAAGTAGCTTCTTCATCTTATTTATTTTTTACGAATCACAAACAACCCATCACGTACAGGAAGAATCAATTTCTCTACACGTGTATCATTGTGAACCATTTCATTAAATTTTTTTATTTCCACGGTATCCTTGTCTGCTGCTCCATTTAATACTTTGCCACTCCAAAGTACATTATCGACAATGATCATCCCTCCAGGACGTATTTTATCAAAAACCATTTGGTAATAGTTCGCATTATTTTTTTTATCCGCATCTATAAAAACAAGGTCAAACACCTCGTCCAGCGTAGGGATAATTTCCAAGGCATTCCCTAGATGATAAGCGATCCTTGTATTGAAATCAGATTTTAAAAAATTTCCACGAACCATGCTTTCCAGCTCTTGATTGATATCGATGGTATGCAGCATCCCATTTTCGGTCAAACCTTCGGCTAGGCAAAGTGTGGCATATCCAGTGAATGTGCCAATCTCGAGAATACGGCTAGGTCGAAGCATGTTGCTTAACATTCCGAGTACGCGTCCTTGATAATGGCCCGATAGCATTCGGGGCATGAGTACTTTCAGGTGTGTTTCCCGATTAATATGCTGCAACAAAGTGCCTTCAGGATCACAGTGATTGTCCAAATAGTTTTCAAGGTCATTGCTTAACAGCTCCATAACGCAAAGATACTAAAACCAATTTTTAGACCACAAACTGGGGAGGAAGAGGCTAAAGCTGCGCCTCTCTGATCGATTCTTCTTTTTCTATCACGGCCATCGCTAGTCTAATTTTATGATAAGGAACAGATTCGTTTAAATAATCAAAAATGGGCTTCATGGCTTTGGATTCACCAATTACTCCAATTGCTTTTTTAATGATCTCCACTTCGTCCCAAGCCACAAAATTGTCTAATGTCGAGATGTTTCCTTTCGAATACAGATACGCCAAGTGCGAATAAATGGTTTGAGGACTCACATTCCGATAGGTTGCAATTTCCTCTGGCCCCAAACCACGCTGATACAACAAAAGGGTTTCACGGTACGTATTTCCCTTTTTAGATAATGACTCTCCCAGAAAATCAAGAATAACATCCAAAAAGGCTTGCCCATATCGCGAAAATTTATGTTCACTAACACCCGCAATATGGAGCATATCTTCGGCTGTTTTGGGCTTAGCCACCACCATGGCTTGCAAGGTAGCGTCACTGAAAACAATATAGGCAGGCACATTTTCGCGCATGGCAAAATCACGTCGAACTTTTCGCAAGTGATCGAACAACTCATCCTCCGGAACTACTTTTGGCTGTGCTATTTTTTCTCTCACCTGCTTTCCTTTGGCTGCAAGAATAGGCAGAATGGTTAATTCAACACCTCTTTTTCCAAATAAAATCTCTTTTCCAATAGCCGTAATTTTTAACGCAAAATTTTCGTCATAAGCAATTTCTAGCACACCAATATTGAGCATTTGCATCAAATAACGTTGCCAATCGATGGCACTGATATCTGATCCAGCACCATGCGTTTTAAGTTTATCGTAACCGAATTCTAAAATTTCTGTACGCCTAGAGCCGCGCAACACATCGATCACCATTTGAGCACCTTCCTTTTCTCCCATACGCGCAATAGCAGAAAGTGCTTTTTGAACAAGAACGGTTCCTTCAAAGTGTTTACGTGGATTTTTACATACATCACAGTTACCACAATTTTCGTCAAGCGTTTCAGAAAAATAATAGAGCAAAATTTTCCTCCGACAACTATCTGCTTCCGCATAATGTTGTATCCGCTTCAATTTTTCCAGATTGATTTCTGCTTGTCCGCTCTCACTGGCGAACTTATTGAGCATAATCATGTCGGCATAGTTGTAGTACAAGATAGTTTCAGAAGGCAATCCATCACGCCCTGCTCGCCCAATTTCTTGGTAATAGCCTTCCATGTTTTTAGGCATATTATAATGTATGACCCAACGCACGTTCGACTTATCGATGCCCATTCCAAAAGCAATGGTGGCACATACGATGGGTAATTCATCATTAATAAAATCTTCTTGAACTTGTGCACGGTCATCTGCATTCATCCCCGCATGATAATAGCCGGCATCAATCCCCGCTTCTCTCAATCGAGCTGAAAGCTCTTCACATTTTGATCGGCTCAAACAGTAAATGATACCACTTTCTGTCGATCTGGAATGGATAAAATCAACAATCTCCTGTATCTTTTGTTTGGGTTTGATGCCGATGCGAACATCTAAACTTAAATTCCCCCGATTGAATGAAGAGATGAATAGTTTTGGATTTTGAAGATTTAACTGCTTACTGATGTCCCTACGCGTTATTTTATCCGCGGTAGCTGTTAAAGCCACAAAGGGTATGCCTTGAAAGCGATCGCGTAAAAAACCAATTTTAGCGTATTCTGGCCTAAAATCATGCCCCCATGATGAAACACAGTGCGCCTCATCGATCGCAAAAAATGCAGGCTTCGCTCGTTGAAGAATGACTTCCAAGTCGGTCAGCAGTTTTTCGGGCGATACGTAAAGTAATTTAATTTCATCCTTCTGGCAGGCTTCAAGAATGGTTTCCTGCTCGGCAAAGCTTTGCGTACTATTTAAAAATGCGGCACAAATCCCATTCGCTTTCAATGCATCTACCTGATCTTTCATCAAAGATATCAGGGGAGAAATAACGATACAGGTCCCTTCCATCAACAATGCGGGTATCTGAAAACAGACTGACTTCCCCCCTCCCGTAGGCATGAGTACCAGGGCGTCTTTTTTATTTAAAATATGTTCAATAATCTCGGCTTGTTTTGGCCGAAAATGATCATAACCGAAATGCTTTTTGAGAAGTTCTTGTGGCAACATCTGGCAAAACTAAAAGAAATTACCCTTCTTCTCTAAATAAGATTGAAGGATGATCGTTGCCGAGATAGTATCTATGCGTTCCTTATTTCGTCGGTCTGATTTTTTAAATCCACTCTGGGCAACAGTAGCAGCAGCCATCTTAGAAGTAAATCGCTCATCCATGGTTTCGATGGGAATTTCTGGAAAATGCTTTTTTAAGATGGTCATGAATCCTCTTACATGTTGTGCCGACTGAGAGGGTGTCCCATCCATTTGTTTGGGCTCACCCACCACAAAAAGTTCAACCACCTCTGTAGAGAGATATTTTGTTAGATATACTACAATATCATTCGGATGTATCGTATCCAGGCCTGTAGCAATAATTTGCAAGGAGTCTGTAACAGCAATACCGATACGCTTGGTGCCATAATCAAAAGCGAGGATACGAGACATTGTTTGTTTGGATTTGATTGAAGAAGGGTGAATGAATCTCTACCCTGTGCTGACTTTTAGTCTAACCCTGTCCAAAGATGCAGATAAAATATCTTTTTCGGGTGAGGAATTTTAACCTCCAGTTGCTATTCAACATATCCATTTTGTCGCAATCACACCATTCCATATTTTTAACAAAAACACCAATAGGTATAAAAAAATATCTTTTTAGTTAAAAAAAAGAAATAAATTATTTAAATTGGCAATGTCAATATTTAAAACAAAATACCATGAGAAAAAATACACCTAAAATAATTTTTGAAAAGCTAAACGAACAAAATTTCAAAATCATAAGCAAAACCGAAAAAATTGCTGGTGGAGAATTTCATCATCAATCTAAAACATGGCGAAGACAAGGACTAAGAACCCAACGCCGCGTTGTCTCCGATATCGAATTTAAAATGGTAGAAGACTAATAGCCACCCCAATTTTTACACAAAAAAATTAAATCATGAAAAAAAGCAAAACAATTTTCGAAAAATTAGACAAAAAAACTTCAAAATTGTCAGCAACAATGAAACGATGAATGTTTATGGTGGAAAACTTTACCTCCAAACATTTAAAAAACGTGCTGTAGCAACACATCACGATGACTCTTTGGATA
>CAIOLR010000416.1 GCA_903859135.1 uncultured bacterium
AATGAGGTACATGAACGTATGAAACGATTACGAGAAATCAAGGCGGAAAAACGTAAAAAGTTGGATAGGGAAGCTAAGAGAGAATCTACGCATCCTGCTCGATACAAAGCATTAAAACGAAAAATTGACGAGACAGTATTGTTGACTCGTGAAGAAATGGAGGAATTATCCCGTATTACTCCTATCGATTTATTTACACAAAAACCTATAGGGTCTAAAAAACGTAAAATTTTTACGTTAAAACGAAAAATGGACGAGTCAACAGGTGAAGGGAATAAAAAACGTAAAATTTAATTTTCTTTATTGAATAAAGGTAAATCTAAATTTTTAAAAACAGTCCTGTTTTTAGGAAATTTGTTATTGATATACATAAAACTAAAATTTTCATTTGTCGCTTCCTCGTATTTGCGCATCCACTCCTGTTCGTTTAACCCTTCAGGATTTTCTTCATAAATCATTTTTAATTCCATTAAATTAGGAATACGGAATAAAATCATACAGTTGCAATTCGTGCGAATTGATTTTGGGATCATTTTGTACGCTTGAGTCACCAAAATAATGGACGTAGATGTATGACGATGCTTGATTACAAAATTGGACATCGGATTCGTAGTACAGCCTGCAGGAAAAGAACCTGCTTGATCATCTAAAATGACCAATATACGGTCCGCGACTTGCTTGTAATGTGGAACATTTCGATCTTTTAAACGTTCAATAATTTGTTTTTGTTCAACCACTCGCGGTAAAATATCTTCCATGCGTTCAAAAAAATCTTCTTTAGGGATTTTCCCATTGAAATCTTCTTTGGTTTTTTCTACCGATTTAATGGATTTTGGTTCTTCACGAGCAGGCCCGTAAACAACTTTGGGAATTCCTTTTCTTTTTGGTACACCATGCGCTACCCTGAACAATTCTTTGTTTTCGACCAAAATACCTTTGGTTTTCTTCACCACATCCCATTTTTCGTCGGATTCCGCTGTAGGAGAGCACACCCAAATTTGATGAAAGTATCCTTTGTAATGATTCAAAATCAAATTGCAAATCAAATTGGTTTTACCCGATCCTTTTGGAGCAATCAATAACATGCTAAATTCGTGTTTGGGGCATGTTTCATATTTTGGTAAAGGATGATCTTTATGATTTTTAGGTTCAATTGGTTTAATATCAGCCATTTGAATAAAACAAAGATTTTATTTAACCAAAAATTTTACAAAACAAATCAGACTTTTTTGGTTCTTCCTCAATATCTTCTTCCTGTGTAGCATACCCAGTAAAATTGTCCTCTTCATCTTCATCTGGAGTATAATAGGTAGGAGAAGAACGGGTAAATTTAACCCTTTGAATTGGAGGCGGCTGTTGCGGTTTATAATTACGAACCGGTTGAGACATATTTTTTACTTCCATAAATTTTCGGGCTATCATGCCTTCCAAACGAGCTTCCAATCGATTTTGTTGATCTTCTTGAAACTTACGAATTTTTTTTAATTCTTCGGCGTAAGGATCTTTTTCAGCTCTTGGTTTCTTTTTTGGGGCATCTGGAACAACAGGTGGAGCACTATAAACAATAGGAGATTCTGCTACAATTACACTTTCTTTTGCCGGTTCATCTACTTTTATTTCAACAATGGGTTCTTCTACTTTTGGTGGAGCGGACAAAGCTTCCAAGATTTGAGTAGACTTTCTCTTAACCATTTGAATTAAATATCGATTATTTTTAAAGATACAGGCAATTGATCCAAATAATTCATAATAGTAGGTCCATATTGAACAGCGGGTTTATCTTTTAATTCCTGACAACTATCACATTGGCATGTTTTGACTTCAATGTTTTGTTCATATTTTAAGTTTTTTGTTTGGGAATGCTCCTTGGAAAAAATTGGTGGAAGAGAATCGAGGAAGTTGCTGGTTGGTGGGAACAATTGCTTGTGTTGATTGGGCGGATTCGTGAATAAGCTGGTCTCCTTGGACAAAGAACCGAATGCCGATTTGCCACGAAGTCCCTCCCAATGGTAAATAGGTGAGGAGCGCTGCTGATCCATTTGCTCCATATTGATTCGCTGACGAATAAACGTATTGTGTTCCAATGGTAAGATAAAATTGTAAATTATTGATCATATTACCATTTCCTGATTTAACAGGAGTAACAAAATTCGGAGAGTATCGAATAACTCCGGAACTAACCGTATTTACTGGCCAGAAAGCAATTACATCTCCTGAACCTATTGTACCCAGAGTTTGTGGTTGCTGTATTGTATCTGTTACTAAACCATTGGTTTTAAAGGCGGAGGACAAATCTGAATGCAAATACATTTCATTTGGACCACTTAGAGTAGCGGTATAAGTAGATGCAATAAAAAATGGATTGGTCGTACCACTCCATGGAACCCCTACCAAAGAACCATTGTACAGTAATTTGCTTGATCCTAGTTGAGTGGCAGTATAAGTCACATTGGAATTTAACCCAAATACATCGTATAAACCAATATTGTTGACATTTGTCGTTGCGATAGTAAACGTAATCGGGGTTGATCCGTCTGCTGAACCAAAGAAAACCAACT
>CAIOLR010000417.1 GCA_903859135.1 uncultured bacterium
AATCAATTACGACTGAAAATCATAAATGGAGTGACTGGGTTCAGGAATCAGGAAAAAAATCTAAAGGACTATCCGAATTCATATGCCCCCTCAACACGGTCATAACTGGACGGGAGCATAGTGGAGATGAGAATGGCGAGACTCGATACAGATATTCTGAAATATTTATAGATGGTGTACCATGCGCAACTTATAATAATCACTGGTCAGCAGAAAAAAAAGAATCATCTGGGGAATGGGCCCTAGCCAAGACCTGTGAAGTTATGACTGGAAGACGGCATGAAGGCGATGAAAATGGACAATCAAAGTATCAATTTTCAAGTATAGGGGTGAGTCCCACCGTGACAGATTCTGTAAAAGTAAACAAAGCTGAACATTACGTTTAGCTACTTCTGACAATAGTTAGTTAAGTTTTAATTTGATTTTTAGTCAAGTTCGGGTCGATACCGAACTTGATTAAAAATCGATTGATGAGTAAAGAGTTGATATTGATCATTTTAACGTTATTCATCGAAAATGAAGGTCTGTCTTCTTTTGGGATTTTCAACCACTAGGTAGCCTTTGCCAAATTAAGCACAGTTAATGCGGTATTGAACTGAAAGTTGAGTTTGTTGTCACTTCTAACTTGACAATGATTTAGCCCAGTGTGTTTGCTTAGCATCCAGATAAAGAAATTCAATTTGAAATCAGCTTTTATAAGATTGAATAATACGCCAGGCTGCCATCTGCGTATCTGTACAGAAATAGATTTTTGGAGTATCCTGCGTATCATTTGTCTTTTTCATTATCACAATTCTGATCTCCCTTTTGAATGATTTGGAGTAACCAATAGCCGTGTATAGCCTTGTTTCCAAATTGGGATTCGAAACCAATTCTAGGTAACCTTCATTGATATTTTTCGGATCCACTTTTCCAGCATATTTCTTTGACCTACCGCATTTTCCCATAAATTTTCCCTTGTTGAGATATAGCAAATCCGCATCCTTCCTCAGGCGACCGATAAATGTAAATTCATTTTTCAACAGTGGATTAACGAATGTTTTTTAGAGAAATAAGCATCCGCTAACTACCACATTGGTGAGAGCGAAGAGTTACTATTTGCGTGAAATGAGCATATAAGCATAGAGTTCTGACAATGTCTGATTGACAGTCGGCACGGTTTGTGGAGCATCTAAATGGTAACTACTCAGGTACCCATAAACTATATAATTTGCTGCAAATAAGGCTAAAATAAAAATTTACAATTTTTTATTTTTTATGAAAAAAAGACAAACACCTCATTGTCAGCATTTTTAAAATTAACTAATTGTAAAATTTAAAACTTGTTAATTTTTATGTGATCGCAATAGTTTGTTTTTCAATAACATTATGTACCTAATTAGTTACGAATATTCGTACCTACTCAGGTAGGCAGCAAAAAGTTTATATAATGTGATAAAAAAGAGATAAAATTGCAGCCGTGAATGACCAAGCGTATATATTGGATCTAAAATCCCACATTAGGTCACAGGATTCACTTCTTACAAAGCAAGCTGAACAGCTTAGGATACAAGCTAGTAAGATTGAACAGTTAGAGAAAAAAGTAGAACAATTACTATTCATGCTTCAAAAGCAGGGAGTCAAAAAAAACAGTCAGAACTCCCACCATGCTCCATCAAAAGATTTATTTGTGGCCAAGAATAAAAGCCTCCGAGAGCCTAGTACACGAAAAACTGGGGGACAGCCTGGCCACAATGGTCATACGCTGGAAATGAGTTCAGATGCTAGTATTACTTTTGATCTAAAAAATGATTATTGCACAAGGTGTGGTAATAAATTAGAAGATGTAGTTTTTACTTTAAAATCTAAACGCCAGGTGATGGACATTCCATCCAGTCCTCCACCAGTTTATACAGAATATCGCCAGTACAGCTGTACTTGTGCTAATTGTGACCATAAGCAGGTTGCCGATTTTCCAGCGGGGGTAAATGCGCCAATTCAGTATGGATGCCATATTGAAGCGCTAGTAAGTTATTTTTCTGTGTTTCAATACATGCCTTATGCGCGTATGAAAAGTATGTTTTCCCGACTTTTTGGCCTTGCTCTATCAGAAGGAAGTATTCAAAATATACTGCAAAAAGCTGCAACTAAAGCCCAAGGATGTTATGAGTGGATTAAATCGGAGCTTTCTAAAAGCTCGATGGTTGGCTCAGATGAAACATCAGTTCATGTAAATGGGAAGAAGGACTGGATTTGGGTTTGGCAAAATACATCCAACACATGGATGCTAGCTTCTGACAATCGAGGATCCAGTACAGTCAATTCAGTTTGGGAAATCGGACTTCTTGATTCCATTTTGGTTTCTGACCGTTTAGCTGCTCAATTAAAAACGCCCAGCGGGGGCAATCAAATATGCCTAGCCCATTTACTCAGAGACTTAACCTATTTAAAAGAAGCTGAAAAACATCCTTTTGCAGAACAATTCATTTCATTCTTGAGAGAGATTTTCGATTTCAAGAAAAAAATGATAGCACGCAATGCTTCTTCTAATGAACAAGAAGCCTCTTTATTCGAAAACAGACTCAATAAACTGTTAGATATATCAATTGCAAAACAAGAATATCCCAAGACGCTAACTTTTCAGAATTCAATGCTGAAATGTCAAAAATTTATACTCCCTTGCCTACATCATTTGGAGGTCCATCCCGATAATAATGCCTCCGAAAGAGCCATCAGTACTATTAAAGTCAAACAAAAAGTATCTGGCCAATTCAAATCGGGCCAACACGCTTTCTGTGTCATTAGATCTGTCATTGATACTTACATTAAAAGAAAGCTTGATGTCTTTAATACTTTGATACAAATCATGAACGGAAATTTCTCCTTTCAATAGTTCAAGCATTTCTTGAATAATTGAAAGCTACCTGAGTAGGCACGAATATTCCAATACACATATTTATATTAAATTAATTTAACAACATCATCTTGTTTATTTCTTGTATCAACAAAAACAAACACGTATTATTGTGATATCCATGAAAACAAACATCAAGCAACAGCAAGAAATTGCCAAAGACACGCTGGTCGAGTTTCGCAACGCGTTGCTTTTTAAACTGATTTTTGCCCAATATTCTTTGCTCTTTTTACCATTTCTGCCAAGCACGCTATCCGCGGTTTAGTCCATTTATTTCTTCACTCCACATTATTCCATTAAAAGTATGCCTATTTACCACTCGTTAGGTGTTATTCCACATAAAAGACATACCATTTTTCGAAAACCAGATGGAAAGTTGTATGCCGAAGAACTCGTGTCTACCGAAGGTTTTTCCAGCTTATATTCGCTCGTTTATCATACACACCCACCAACCATCGTCAAAGAGTTGGGTCAGCCTTATTCCGTTGAGCCTAAAATAGCTCGCGAGAAACATCTACGTCATACGAGTTTGATCGGCTTTAAAATCGATCCACAGAATGATTATTTAGCAAGTAGAAAACCTGTTTTAGTCAACAGTGATTTGCATATTTCGTTAGCCGCTCCGCGCCATTCAATGAAAGATTATTTCTATAAGAATAGTCAGGCAGACGAAGTGATTTTTATTCATCAAGGAACGGGAACCCTACGAACAGGCTATGGCCAAATACGCTTTGAGTATGGCGATTACTTAGTCATCCCGCGAGGGACCATTTATCAAATGGAGTTCGACACGACGAATAATCGCTTATTTATTGTAGAGAGTTTTAGTCCTATTCGAACCCCCAAACGCTACCGAAACGAATGGGGACAACTCATGGAACATTCCCCCTTTTGCGAACGCGACATCAAACGTCCCACCAATCTGGAAACACACGATCAGTTTGGAGACTTCAAGGTGTTGATCAAGAAGCAAGGTTTAATTTATCCCTATATCTACGGCACACATCCTTTTGATTTTATTGGATGGGATGGCTTTCATTATCCATGGGCATTTTCTATTCATGATTTTGAACCCATTACTGGGCGTGTGCATCAACCTCCACCTGTGCATCAAACGTTCGAAGGACATAATTTTGTGATTTGTTCGTTTGTCCCTCGAAAATATGACTATCATCCTTTATCTATTCCTGCACCCTATAATCACAGCAATGTGGATAGTGATGAAGTTCTGTATTATGTGGATGGAGATTTCATGAGCCGAAAAAGTGTAGTGAAAGGACAAATCACCCTCCATCCTGGCGGCATTCCGCATGGGCCACATCCGGGTACGGTCGAAAAATCAATTGGCAAAGAGCGCACCGAAGAATTGGCCGTTATGATCGATCCTTTTCGACCACTCATGCTCACCGAAGATGCGATTAAAATCGAAGACGAAAACTATCATAAAAGCTGGCAGGAGAATGTGGAGTAGTAAAAAACAGGACATAATTAGTAGCATGGGTTTCGATTGAAGCACTTAAAGCCATTTCAAGCGCGGATGGGTAATTTAACGAGTTGTGCGAGTTGTTTATTTTTGTACAATTTATTTTATCCTATTATTTAACAATGGTTTGGCAAAAGTGGCGATTCAGTAATTTATTTAATATTTACGCTTCACATCAAGTTCAGTTACGGTAGACAAGTTCGCGCTTCGCAAGCGCCACCTTCACCAAGCACCAAAATTTCAGGCATCATTATAAAAACTAAACCACAGAAATGAACACACCAATTTTAATAGCAAATATTCTGACACTTTTAGCTGTTGTCGCTCACATATTTGGAGCTGACAAAGAACTAAGAGCCTGTTTAAAAATGAGAGAGGAATAATGCTATAGGCCTGAGAAACCGATTGGAACGAGTTTTTTTGTTGTGACAAAACTTCAAAAAAATGTATCCAACCGATTTATCAGAATCCCAGTGG
>CAIOLR010000418.1 GCA_903859135.1 uncultured bacterium
ATAAATTGCCACTGGGATTCTGATAAATCGGTTGGATACATTTTTTTGAAGTTTCGTCACAACAAAAAAGACTATTTCCAATCGCTTTTCAGCCCTATAATATTATTCCTTTTTCATTTTTAAACAGGCTCTTAGTACGATTGAGTCAATTTCTGAATGAGTCAATTTCTGAAAAAATAGATCTATTTGTAACTAGGAAGTGTTGCGGTGAAAAACACCGCCCAAAAGCAATCATGAAGATTACTAATACAATTCTTCACTTTGGGTTATGAAACAATACTATTTATATCTCATTTGTTTTGTTTGTTCACTAACAGTTAAGGCACAGGTTGATACCAGTCAATATGTAAATTCGATACATCAAAACGACAAAAAAGATCATGCTCAATTGATCTCCCCCTATCCAAAACACTCGGAGACCATTAATTTGAATTTTCTAAACCAGAACGCTGCGAATAATAAAATTTACGATTACAAGCTAAAGGAGGGAAATGAGATATGGTACACCAAATTCCCCCTCTGGATATTGGCAGAACAACCATATAAACCCTCGCCTAATCTTTATTTAGATGGTTCAAAAGCTATAATCAAAGATTCTTACCCCAACCCGTATACAAAAGGAGTAGACAGGATCAATAGTATAGACATTAAACGCCCTTGGTGGGGAGAATTGATGATGGGAGTACTTGAAATGATGTTTTATTAGATTTTTTGTGCGAAGATTGTTTTTAAAAATTGACCTTGAGATTTCCAAAATTCCTAGGACTCTATGAAAATAGAGTAAACCCATTTCAGGACCGACAATTATATAAAGACAGCTCATTTATAACATGATCCCTTATCTTTGTCGACATGAAACAACCCTTTTTTTACCTCATTTGCTTTATCTATTCACTAACGGCTAGGGCTCAAGTTGATACCACCCAAAAAGTAGATTTAACCCGACGAAATAGCAAAGAACAGCAAGACAAACCCTATTTAATTCTCATCTCTGCCGATGGATTTAGGTATGACTACGCCAAAAAATACAAAGCCAACACACTGATTAAGCTAAGCGAAGAGGGAGTTCGTGCCGAGTTCATGGTTCCCTCCTATCCTTCGGTCACTTTCCCCAACCACTATTCGATTGCAACAGGCATGTATCCATCCCATCATGGAATTGTTGATAACAAATTTTATGATGCTAAACGAAACGACTTCTATATCGTTGGTAACCGAGCGAAGGTCGAGGATGGCTCTTGGTATGAGGGCACACCACTCTGGGTATTAGCCGAGCAACAACATATGCTATCAGCCAGCTTTTATTGGGTAGGATCTGAAGCCGCGATTAAAGGTATCCGCCCAACCTATTACTATAACTACACCGAAAAAATAGACATCGATCAGCGTGTACAAGTGGTCGTGAACTGGTTAAGTTTACCCGCCGATCGTCGACCACATTTAATCACCTTTTATATGCCCGAAACAGACCATGCAGGGCATGTATTCGGCCCCGACAGCGAAGTGATGGCAAAAGCAGTCAGTTTTATTGATTCGGCTTTGTATAAATTGACCGAAGGAGTAAAAAAAACTGGGCTGAAGAACGTGAACTACATTTTCCTATCCGACCACGGCATGACTCAAGTAGACACCGAGCACCCGCTGGGAATGCCCGCTGGGATTGATACCACCAAGTTTATCATTCCCTCTGGAGGAACGCAAGTCCAACTGTACGCTAAAAACAAAGCAGATATCCAACCTACCTATCAAAATCTCAAAAAAGACACCACCGAATATCAAGTTTACTTGAAAACAAATGTCCCTGCCAGACTCCATTATGGCGAACGCGATGATCTGATGCACCGCATTGGCGACATCCTACTAATACCCAAGTGGCCAAAGGTTTTCAGTTTTTCGAATAAAAAACGAAATATCGGCTGGCACGGCTATGACCCATCCTTAGTAAAAGATATGCTAGCTACTTTTTATGCTTGGGGACCCGCATTTAAAAAGCATTTAAAAATTCCCTCTTTTGAAAATGTGAACGTATACCCATTAGCTACCCAGTTACTAGGCTTAACCTACACCGAAAAAATAGACGGAAAAAAAGAATTGGGGAAGAAAATACTGAAGAAAAAATAGGATATAATCACAGCTAATTAATTTCAATTAAAAATTTTTTTGTATGAAAATGAAAAATTTAATCTTAATGCCTGTTTTCTTTATGTGGGCTCAAGTAAATGCTCAAACATTAGAATCATCAAACAATACAATGCAATATACAGCTAGTAGTGGAGTTACTTATCGTATAGGAAATATTATATATCCGAATAAAGGTTCTGGCAGGAATGGGTCATTTCGATTTATTTACTGGGCTAATTTAGTCCTTGGAGAAGCGAATACGAGTTCACGTATCGGAGAAAATAATTTTATCTTAAAAAAAATAAGAGCCTGTTTAAAAATGAAAAAGGAATAATATTATAGGCCTGAAAAGCGATTGGAAATAGTCTTTTTTGTTGTGACGAAACTTCAAAAAAATGTATCCAACCGATTTATCAGAATCCCAGTGG
>CAIOLR010000419.1 GCA_903859135.1 uncultured bacterium
AATTATGCATTCTGATAGAAAAAATGCAGCTTTTGAACCTATTAATAAGAGATGGATCGTGGAAAGAACTTTTGCTTGGTTTGATAATGACAGAAGACTGTGTAGAAACTATGAGCTATTGATCGATTCTGCAGAATATATAACCAAACTATCCGCTATAAAATTATTGTTGAATAAAATTTAAACAGGCTCTAAGGCTTTACATTAATTTTGGTATTTTTGTGGCCTAATTTCTCCCGCACAATGGATTATCAGTTTAAAGATATCGAAGCCAAGTGGCAACAGTTTTGGTCCAAAAATCAAACCTACCGAGTAGAAAACAACACATCAAAACCTAAATATTATGTTTTAGATATGTTTCCTTACCCCTCGGGGGCTGGCTTACATGTAGGTCATCCACTCGGATACATTGCTTCTGATATTTTTTCACGTTATAAACGCCTCAAAGGGTTTAATGTATTGCATCCTATGGGCTACGATTCGTTTGGCTTGCCTGCCGAACAGTACGCAATCCAAACGGGCCAGCACCCTGCAATTACGACCGAAACAAACATTAACCGCTACCGCGAACAATTAGATAACCTCGGCTTTTCATTTGATTGGAGCCGCGAGGTACGTACCAGTGACCCTGCTTATTATAAATGGACGCAGTGGATATTTATGCAACTATTCAATTCGTGGTATAATCTCGAAACGGATAAAGCAGAGCCAATTAGCACGTTGATTCGCAAATTTGAAACGGGTGGGAGTAAATATGTCAAAGCAGCATGTGATGATGATCGCAGTACGTTCACTGCAGATGAGTGGAAACAAAAATCGGAAGAGGAACAGCAAAAAGAATTTTTAAAATATCGGCTGACCTATTTGAGAGAAAGTACGGTGAATTGGTGCCCTGCTTTAGGAACTGTATTGGCTAACGATGAGGTAAAAGAAGGATTCTCCGAGCGTGGAGGGCATCCCGTCGAACAGAAAAAAATGATGCAATGGAGCATGCGCATCACCGCTTATGCGGATCGCTTGCTACAAGGTTTGGAAAATATCGATTGGCCAGAACCATTAAAAGAAATGCAGCGTCATTGGATTGGGAAAAGTGTGGGAGCCATAGTGAAGTTTAGCCTCACCCCGACCCTCTCCGAAGGAGAGGGAGAACAGAAGTTGAGCTATAAAACGGCAAATCCTATCCTGTGGGAGGTATTAAAAGCAAATTCAAAACATAATAGAAAAGAACAAACAGAGGCCGAAGGTCTTCTTTGGCAGTATCTTCGAGATAGTCAGTTAGGATATAAAATTAGAAGACAGCATGCAATTGATGGATATATTGCAGATTTTGTTTGTTTGAAAAAAGGGCTTGTGATTGAAGTGGATGGAGAATATCATTTAGATAATGAAGAAAATGATGCACTAAGAACTGAAGTGTTGAATAAGTATGGTTTCGAGGTTATTCGGTTTACCAATGAAGAAGTAGCAGAAAACACCATTTCTGTCGCTCAAAAAATCAAGGATAAATTAGAACACATCGAGGGACTGAAAGGTGGAGTCCCCTCTCCTTCGGAGAGGGCTAGGGTGAGGCTGGAAGTTTTCACCACCCGCGTAGATACTCTTTTTGGCGTGAGTTTCTTGGTAATTGCCCCCGAACATGAACTAGTGCCATCATTAACTACACCTGAGCAAGAAGAAACAATCACAAACTATATTCTTCAAACCAAAAAGAAATCGGAGCTCGATCGCATGGCTGATACCAAAAAAACTGTGTCAGGAGCTTTTACAGGGAGTTATGCCAAACACCCCATCACAGGTACAAATATTCCTATTTGGATTGCCGATTATGTGTTGGCTGGGTATGGTACAGGAGCTGTGATGGCTGTCCCTTCGGGCGATCAACGCGATTGGTTGTTTGCCAAACATTTTAATTTGCCCATCATTCCCATTTTGGATGCACAAAAAGATATCGATCAACAAGCTGATCCCACCAAAGAAGGAAAATATATTCATTCAGACTTGATCAATGGTTTGACCTACAAAGAAGCAACGCGCGTACTGATTGCCAAGTTAGAAGAATTAGGTGTTGGTAAAGCAAAAATGAACTACCGTTTGCGCGATGCTATTTTTGGTCGACAACGGTATTGGGGCGAACCCGTTCCCGTTTACTTCAAGAATGGATTACCGTATCTGATTGATGAAAAAGAACTGCCTTTGCTTTTGCCCGAAGTCGATAAATATTTGCCTACCGAAAATGGTGAACCTCCATTAGGACGCGCCGAGAATTGGAAATATCACGATCAGTACGAATATGAGCTAAGTACCATGCCAGGCTGGGCCGGATCCAGTTGGTATTGGTATCGCTATATGGATGCACAAAACAATCAGGCTTTTGCCGATAAAAAAGCCATTTCTTATTGGAAAGATGTCGACCTATACATCGGTGGATCCGAGCATGCAACGGGGCATTTGTTGTATAGTCGTTTTTGGAATAAGTTTTTGAAAGATTTAGGTTATGTAGGGGAAGAAGAACCTTTCAAAAAACTGATTAGCCAGGGGATGATTCAAGGCCGATCTAATTTTGTGTATCGATTGATTGATGATGAAGGAAAAAGCACCAATACCTTCGTTTCATCAGGACTAAAACACCAACATAAAACGATCGCACTTCACGTGGATGTGAATATGGTGGAGAATGATGTTTTAGATCTCAACCAATTTAAATCTTTTCGAGCCGAATTTGCCAATGCCGAGTTTATACTTGAAGCAGGTAAATACATGTGCGGAGTTGAAGTTGAGAAGATGTCGAAATCGAAATTTAACGTCGTTAATCCAGATGATATCACAGCACGCTATGGAGCTGACACATTGCGTTTATACGAAATGTTTCTGGGGCCGCTTGAACAAAGCAAACCCTGGAACACCAACGGAATAGAAGGTGTTTTCAAGTTTCTACGCAAATTTTGGAAGCTATTTCACGACGACACATTTAACTTCAACATATCCGACGAAGAACCTACAAAAGCCGAGTATAAGGCGCTACATAAAATCATCCGTAAGGCAGAAGAAGATATCGAGCGCTTTTCATTTAATACATCGGTATCAAGTTTTATGATCTGTGTAAACGAGTTAACTGATTTGAAATGCAACAAACGCAAAATATTACAGGATTTGGTGATTGTCTTGTCATCTTATGCTCCTCATATTACTGAAGAGCTATGGACGCTTTTAGGAAATCAAGCAGGAACGCTGTCCTATGCCAACTATCCAAAATTCAATGAGGTTTACCTAATTGAGAATGAATTTGCATATCCAGTGTCTGTCAATGGTAAGATGAAGATGAATTTGATGATGTCCTTAAATTTGAATGCACCAGAGGTAGAACAGCTTGTATTAGCTAACGACGATGTACTAAAATATTTGGATGGCAAATCTCCTAAAAAAGTAATTTTTGTAAAAGGAAAAATCGTCAATCTGGTACTTTAAGGCAAAAGTAGGATCCATGTTTAATGTCTGATAAAAAAATCACATCCCTGTTCTCCGCCGTCATCTTAACTGAAGAATTAGAGGAGCGAATCGATATCATTCGTCATAAATTAAAATTTATTGAGATAAGGCCTACTGTAGCATGTATAGAAGGACTCTCACCACTCATGATTGCTGGAAGCTGGACACCTGAACTAGTGGCCATTGCTGGGGGAAAATCAATACTTGCCAAAAATGGTCAATATTCATCTTTTATCAACTTTGAAGCAATTCAATCAGATGAACCAGATATGATGCTAATTATGCCCTGTGGGTTTTCCATACAACAGACTTTACAAGAAATCCATTTGTTAACAGACCTTTCCAAGTGGAACGAGCTCACTGCTGTAAAAAACGATCGGATATACATTGCCGATGGAAGCCAGTATTTTGATTGTTCAAATACCCAACCAGTGAATTGCATTGAAATATTAGCAGAAATCATTCATCCGAAACAATTTATTTTCGGATACGAAGGAAATGGGTGGATCAAATTTATCAGTTGAATCTACAATTTGTAAAATCTTATTTTTTGCTTTTGAAATGTAAATGAAATATCGTAAAATTGCACACTCAAAAATTATTTTTTTTGAGCGCCTATAGCTCAGTTGGTTAGAGTAGAAGACTCATAATCTTTTGGTCCCTGGTTCGAGCCCAGGTGGGCGCACTCAAAATCTCTTAAAAAGCCACTCACGATAGCGTAAGTGGCTTTTTTTAAGTTCGCAGAATTTATACATACCCCCTCGTAAGTTCGCAGAAATGCACTTTCTCACCTCAATAATTACAGATTTGCAACAGAGTTCGCAAAAGATGAATACCAACCTAAAATTTTTATTAAGCATTACCCTAGTTAGCTCACTTGGCATTAGGTGCAAAAAGGAATCAACAACGCCTATTTTCAAAC
>CAIOLR010000420.1 GCA_903859135.1 uncultured bacterium
TGCATTAAAATTAAGGTTTTCAACTTTGTAAACGCTGATTAAACTATCTAGAAAAGGGTTAGGCCTATTTAGATTTGGTTTTTTAATCCAAATAAGAGCGAGTGAATCGCCTATTACCTTCAACGAATCTTGGATCTGTTTTCGATGGGCTAAAGCGATAGAGTCAAGTTGGTAGGGATATAGCTTATGATGAATAATTGGTGGCGATTCATGCGGCTGGAGATTGCCACTTGTTGGTGCGCGCTTATCTGCCCAAGTTATTGTATGGACACCTAGCAGGATAACCAAAAAGAAATACCACTTTTTTGCCATAATCTGGAGAGGAACAACAATATTATTGTTTTAGACTGCAAATTTAGTAGAATATAAATGAGTGTTGCTATTATGATAGCAACACTCATTTATATCAGTGCTGTATATTGATCCTTATTTCGCTTGATTCATGCGAATAATGTTTAATGCGCCACCCGCTTTAAACCATTCAATTTGTTGCTCGTTATAGGTGTGATTTACCTGAAACGACTCTGTATTTCCATTAGCATGATGTAAGACAATGGTCAGTGGTTTACCTGGAGCAAAAGAAGTCAGCCCTGTGATATCAAGCGTATCATCTTCCAGGATACGATCGTAATCGTCTGGGTTGGCAAATGTTAGGCCTAGCATTCCCTGTTTTTTGAGATTGGTTTCGTGAATACGTGCGAACGATTTAACAAGGATCGCTCGAACACCCAAATGACGGGGTTCCATGGCAGCGTGCTCACGTGATGAACCTTCACCATAGTTCTCGTCTCCAACCACAATGGATCCAATGCCTGCGGCTTTATAGGCTCGTGCTGTTGCAGGTACTGCACTGTATTGACTATTTAACTGATTCTTGACAGAGTCAGGTTTGTCGTTAAAGTAGTTGATTGCGCCAATCAACATATTATTTGAAATATTATCCAAATGACCGCGAAATTTTAACCAGGGTCCAGCCATGGAGATGTGATCCGTCGTACATTTTCCCTTTGCTTTGATCAGGAGTCTCAAGCCATTTAAATCGGTACCTTCCCAAGCTTTGAACGGATTAAGTAACTGTAAACGATCTGATTTTGGATCAACCAGTACCGTTACCTTGCTTCCATCTGTAGCTGGAGCTTGATAGCCAGCATCTTCAACAGCATAGCCTTTTGGAGGCATTTCCAATCCCAGAGGCTCTTCTAGTCTTACCAGCTCTCCCTTCTCATTCGTTAGGGTGTCTGTTAAGGGATTGAATGTTAAATCTCCGGCAATGGTCATTGCGGTAACGATTTCGGGAGAAGCAACGAAGGCATGGGTGTTGGGATTGCCGTCATTACGCGATTTGAAATTGCGATTAAAGGAGGTGATAATGGAATTTTTGCGTGTAGGATCGTCGCTATGTCGAGCCCACTGGCCAATACAAGGTCCGCATGCATTGGCTAATACCACCCCATCCATTTTTTCAAAAGTGTCTAAATACCCATCTCGTGCTACGGTATAGCGAACCATTTCGGAGCCAGGGGTAATGGTAAATTCAGATTTTGCTTTCAGGTGTTTATCTACAGCTTGTTTAGCTACAGAGGCAGCTCGTGTGATATCTTCGTAAGAAGAGTTGGTGCAAGATCCAATTAATCCTACTTCGAGTTTTTGTGGCCATCCATTTTCTCGAACGGCATTTGCAAATTTTGAAATAGGCCATGCCATATCTGGTGTAAATGGCCCATTGATGTGTGGTTCAAGGGCCGATAGGTCGATTTCGATCACTTGATCAAAATAATTTTGAGGATTTGCATACACCTCATCATCACCAGTTAGGTGATTTTTAACCTGATCAGCTAAGTCGGCAACCTCTGTACGGCCAGTGCTCCTTAAATAGCTAGCCATTTTATCATCGTATCCAAAAATGGATGTGGTGGCTCCAATTTCGGCGCCCATGTTGCAAATTGTTCCTTTTCCGGTTGCAGAAAGGGAGCGTGCGCCTTCGCCGAAATATTCAACGATGCAACCTGTTCCACCTTTTACAGTTAAAATACCCGCGACTTTCAAAATTACATCCTTAGCGGAGGCCCAGCCCGATAATTTTCCAGTCAGTTTAACACCAATTAACTTTGGAAACTTCAACTCCCAAGCCAAACCAGCCATTACATCGCATGCGTCGGCACCACCAACACCGATGGCAATCATTCCTAAACCACCTGCATTGGGCGTGTGTGAGTCGGTACCGATCATCATTCCACCTGGAAATGCATAATTTTCTAAAACCACTTGATGGATAATGCCTGCTCCTGGTTTCCAAAATCCGATACCGTATTTGTTGGATACAGAAGCTAGGAATCCAAAGACCTCTTTGTTTTGGGTATTGGCTGTGGCCAAATCTGCTGTAGCACCCACTTTTGCTTGAATTAAGTGGTCGCAATGTACTGTAGAAGGTACGGCTACCATCGGTCTACCTGCCTGCATAAATTGCAATAAAGCCATTTGCGCCGTCGCATCTTGCATGGCAACTCGATCGGGTGCAAAATCTACGTACGTAACCCCTCGGGTGTGTGCCTGTGAAGCAGCTCCCTCCCATAAATGGGCGTATAAAACTTTTTCTGTTAGCGTCAATGGTTTGCCAACAACTGATCGAGCAGCGGTTAAGCGACTTTCATAGTTGTTGTAAACTTTTTTTATCATATCTAAGTCAAATACCATCTTTTATCTTGATTTTAAGGTTAATCTAAAAACTGAACATACCCCGCGAAGATACAAAAAAAGCCATTTTAGATTCGATCTGAATAACGCAGGTGGGTGCTTCTAACGAGCTCGTTTAGTGCTGCTACAATGTGCCGAAAGAATAACCTTCGGCGACTAGATATTCCAATGCTTTAGGCAATGCGTATTCCAATCGATTGAATGCTTTTAAACTGTCGTGAAACACAATGATAGAACCACTCTCCACATTTTTGACCACATGATTAAGGCATTTTTGAGGACTTAATTTTTGATCAAAATCACCGCTTAAAACATCCCACATTACAACCTCTAGCTTTGGATTTGCCATTTTTAATTTTTTCAACTGCGACTTCTTTATTTTCCCATAGGGTGGTCGGAATAGATTGGATGAAACTAATTGATCGCATTTTTTGATGTTTTCTAAATAGATTCCATCGTCTGTTTTCCAGCCATTCAGATGATGATAGGTATGATTCCCAATAGCATGTCCCGCATTTTTTACTTGTGCATACGTATCACGGTATTTCGCCACATTATCCCCGACGCAAAAAAAGGTCGCTTTGGCATTGAATTTTTCCAGCGTGCTCAATACAAAGGGTGTAACTACTGGAATGGGCCCATCATCAAAAGTGAGGTAGATGCATTTTTCTTTTCGATTTTTATGCCAGATAAGTGATGGATATGACCATTGTAACCAAAATGGGGATTTTACAGGGTACATTTTATAATGTTTGTAGAGGAAAAAATGTGGTAGTGTATCTAAATGTATGATGCCCCTTTTTAGGGATAAAAAAGCATGAATTTAGATTTTCATAAACTGCTTTAAAAGCAGTTTGTTTTTCAGTCTTTGTAGTCAAATTTTATCAAAAAATGATCCATCATACATTTATATACACTACCAAAAATGTTTTCAAAATTAGTTAAACAAAATTGATTGTAATGTTTTTTAATTAAAAAATAAACATTAAATTAGATTATTGTTAATTTTTGTTATGAAAAACTACTTTAAATCATTTTTTAAGAAA
>CAIOLR010000421.1 GCA_903859135.1 uncultured bacterium
TGCTAAAACAATAAAGGAGAAATCAAACATAACGTGACCGAAGAAACTCAGATGCACTCTCATCCAATAATTCTCGACGCCTTACATTTTCAAATCGTATCAATAAATCATCTATACGTAAGCGGTTTTTTTGGGTCGCATTGAAATCATGCAATACATTACCTTTATGCATCATAACGATTCGATCACCCAAGTTAATAGCTTGTTGCATGGAGTGAGTTACCATTAAAGTTGTAAGACTTTCTCGGACAATAATCTCATCTGTCAAAGCGATAACCTGATCTGCACTTTTAGGATCCAGTGCTGCGGTATGTTCATCTAATAACAATAATCTAGGCTTAAGCCAAGTCGCCATCAAAAGCGTTAAAGCTTGACGTTGTCCACCAGAAAGGGAACCTATAGCACTATCAACCCGATCTTCCAATCCCATTTTTAAGTCGCGAACGCGATCTCTCAATTCATCCCGCAATTGACGCGAATGCGCCCAACTCAAACCACGAAATTTCCCACGTTTGGCAGCTAAAGAAAAATTATCTAGAATAGACATTGTCGGAGCTGTACCAGAAAATGGATTTTGAAAGACTCTCCCGATTAAGCTAGCACGACGATGCTCAGACCATTTAGTGACATCAAGCCCATCCAACTCAATACGCCCCTCATCAATAGGAAAACTTCCTGCTATTGCGTTAAGTAAAGTCGACTTACCTGACCCATTACCGCCCAACAAAATGACAAATGCACCCTCCTCAATTTCAATATTAATACCTCTCATCGGACTTACTTCATTAACTGTGCCTGCCTGAAAGGTTTTAAAAACATTGGTTAACTGAACAAGTGGTCTGGCGACTGACATTAGTGCTTCATTCGGACTCATACTATCCTCTGATATTTACGTACAGTAAATTTGTTGAGTAACTTGGGCAATATAAGTGCTGCAAATACAAAAACTGCAGTAATCAACTTCAAATCGTTGGGGTTAAGACCAAAAGATAGCGCAATAGCAACTAACTGCCGAAATAAGATAGATCCAATAATAGTTCCAACAATAGCTATTCCCACACTGGTTGCTCCGGTCAGTGCCTCCCCAATAATAACACTTGCCAATCCCCATACCACCATACCTATACCCATCTGCACATCGGCAAAATTCTGGTATTGAGCCCATAAAGCACCTGCCAAACCAACCAAACCATTAGAAACTGCAAGCCCAAATATACGATAATTTTCAACATTACCTCCCAAAGCTTTAACCATTTGCGGATTATCACCAGAAGCACGCATTGCAGTGCCTATATCGGTGCGCAAAAAAGCCCATAATGCCATTGCAATAACGCCTCCCAACGAAAAAATGAGTAATAACATCGTTAGGTCAGCACTTGATACCGTCCATCCCCATAAGTTTGTTTCTGATCCAGAAAATAAGTAGCCACCTGCCTGCTCGCAATAAGTCGACAAGGTAACTGCACCCAAAAAAGGTATGTTGCTTCGCCCCATGACATGCAAATTGACCGAATACAGAGCGGTCATAACCAAAATACCCGCCAACAACGAGTTAATCTGAAAACGAGTTTGTAGAATACCGCTAACCGTTCCGGCTACAGCTCCAGCCATAAAACCTGCACTTGTTGCCCAGAGAGGATTTATACCATGCTTGACCAATAATACACTGGCGACCGCTGCTCCAAAAGTCAGTGAACCATCAACAGTAATATCAGCAATATCAAATATTCGATACGAAATATAAACACCCAATGCCAGTAAGGCTAGGATAATCCCTAAAGTTAATGCACCGATTAATAATGTCATACTGATATCTATCCTTTGAAATCAACAGGTGCGCACCATAAAGCACCTCTCCGCAGAAAACTTTCTCCTGCCCCTACACCTTCACGATCATCATTTAGCAAATGGAGTACACCCCGCAAAATCTGACTAACCATTAATTTTTCTAGGCTTTCCGATAACTGAATATATCCTTTATGTATAGGGCTAAAAGGTACGACACCAGCATGAGCATGGATAAAAAATTCGCTACCAGTCGCAAGTGGCCTTAATTGGTTTGCCAGCGGAAAGTTCGGATTACGTGCAATGACGCCAATAATTAAACAAGTATGATCTCTATAAGCGGGTTCAGCAGTAAACAGCAAATGATTTCGAATAGCGGGAAAATCGAAAAAATCGTCAGGATGACGTTCAGGAGATACTTGTGCAGCGGCACCAATAAGATGAGCTGTTTCGGCTACAACCACCCAAGACACAGTATCACTTCCGCATATTTCTAGTGCCGCTAGAGCTAATTCACTCAAACGTATAGGGGGTGTTTTAGGTATTTCACCAAACCTCAACAA
>CAIOLR010000422.1 GCA_903859135.1 uncultured bacterium
AGCTATTAGATTTGAAAAAATCTGCTCACAAAACGTTGAAATATTTTTCATCAGGAATGAAACAACGGGTGAAACTTGCTTTGGCATTTTGCTCAGATACGCCCTTACTCTTACTCGATGAACCAACCTCGAATCTCGATCAACAGGGTGTAAACTGGTATTTATCCCTGATTGAGCAATTCACTAACAATCGACTAACCATGATCTGTTCAAATCAAGAACAGGAATATCAATTTTGCAAACATCATATTTTGTTGTCTGACTACAAATGACTCACCCCGCCTGACACTACAAATTTCATGGCTTCGGCTCCACTTATGTTTAAAGATTTCACGCGTTCGGCTTTAACAATACACAGCTGACCAGCAAAAGAATAAGATAGTGGAAAATAAACAGCAACATCTTCCAATAGGTTGAGTTTCGACAAATCTTTTTGAGTTAAAAATCCAATTTTCTTCATTCCAAAATCATTCATTTCTACGATAACGGGTTCGTTAAATTTCTTTTCATCTCCAACAAAAGCTTCAGTTAAATCTTTAATAGAAGTATAAAAAAAATTAAAAACAGGGAGTCTTTTCATCCATTTACTGAACCAATTATAAATGGGTTCGGTCACAAAATTTGTAAAAATGATTCCTGAAACTAGAAAAATCAGCAAAACACCTACAATGCCTAATCCAGGAATATACTGGGGATGCCCAAACTGGTCAACCCAAAGTACACCACTCAAATTTAAAGCGGCATCTACTTTAGAAAATATCCAGACCATCAAAAAAGTAGCCGTACCTAAAGGCAAAATAACGATCGCCCCATTGATCAAATAGTTTAATAGTATTCGAAATATTTTGTTCATTTTTTCTATGCTTATTATTCGTAGTAATACACTCTTTTTACCCGTTGCGATACCCCCGTCAATATTTCGTAAGGACTAATATTCAATCTCTTAGCAATATCTTCAATTTTTATTTGATCATTGAAAACAATTACTTCATCACCCTCGGCCACATGCAGTCCAGTAACATCTAACATCGTCATATCCATACAAATTCTACCAATAGTAGGGGCAAGCTGATTATTAATTAACATATTGCCCACACCATTTCCTAAAGCCTGGTTATACCCATCTGCATAGCCAATTTTCACAGTTGCTATTTTTCCACCATGGGGCATTTTACCTTGACGACCATATCCAACTGTATCTCCTGCCGGAATATCTTTTATTTGGGAGATACTAGTTTTGAGTGAAGTTACAGTTTGTAAAGGAGAACCAGCAGGATAGTTTTTATTCACTCCATACAGGCCGATTCCCAAACGAACCATATCAAATTGGGCATTAGGCCAACGATCAATTCCTGAGGTATTTGCAATGTGTCGAATCAAAGTATAACCCAACTCTGATTCTATCTTTTTTGAAAGGTGTTCGAACAAGTGAATCTGACTTTGTGTAAAATGATCATAGGTTACATCTTCGCTAGCGGCTAAGTGCGAAAAAATAGTTTGAACTCGAATACTATTCGTTTTTTTTAACTGTGTAATTAAGTTATCCACCTCATTTTCCATAAAGCCCAAACGGTGCATACCCGTATCCAGTTTAAGATGAATAGGATAATGCTTGATATTTTTACGATCCAATGCCTGAATAAATGTCTTCAAAATCCGGTGACTATAGATTTCTGGCTCCAATTGGTTATCGATCATGGTATTAAAAGATATGAGATCGGGGCTCATTACCATAATGGGCAGTTTTACCCCAGCCTCACGAAGTGTTACCCCTTCATCTGGATAAGCTACTGCTAAATATTCAACTTTACTATATGTCAATACATTAGCTATTTCAAAACTTCCACTACCGTACGAAAATGCTTTCACCATAGCCATTAATTTCACACCTGGTTTCAGAAGCGATTTATAATGATTTAAATTATGTACGAGGGCATTTAAATTAATTTCTAACTCGGTTTCATGTATTTTTTGAGTCAGGGCTCTACTAATGCGTTCGAATTCAAAAGGATGATCACCTTTTAATAAGATAGTTTCATTAAATAATTTTAAAAAAGGCAGGTTTACCAAAAGCTCATCAACTGTTTTGAAAAAATGAGTTTCTATCGAAAACAACTTTGCATAATACTTCATCTGCTCTCCGACACCAATTAAACAGTCTATCGATTTATTTTTAAGTAAGGTAGCCACATATTGATAAACCTCATCTCGGTTGGCACCCAACTCAGGAATATCCGATAAAATGACTGTTCTTCGTGCATGCTGTTGCTGCTGTTTCAAAAAATCTAAAGCAATAGCCAACGAATAGGTATCCAGACTAGCTGAATCTTCAATCAGCGAACAATTATTGATGCCATTTTTTAGCTCCAAGCGAATGCTTACAGGAATTAATTTTTGTAACCGCGCACTTGCTTCATCTGGTTGATAACCCATGGCAAACAAAGTTGCCCAACAAATAATGGCGTTTTCGATAGAAGAATGATCTGTAAATGGAATGAGAGCCTCACCCCGCCCCTCTCCGAAGGAGAGGGAGACATGTCCTCCTGCTCCCTCTTTTCTGACAAGGGAAACTTGTATCTCTTTATCCCCCTCTCCTTCAGAGAGGGCTGGAGTGAGGCTAGTCGGGGTGAGGCTCCATGAGAATTGTTTTTTACCAGGAATTGTCCCTTTATAGTTTTGTAGATACTTTTTTGAATAAATAAACAAATCAACCCCCTCAAACAATTTGAGTTTTTCGGCAATCTTTTCATTGGTAGAACGAAAATTATCATCGTGCTCCGAGCCAATATTCGTTAAAACCCCAATGGTTGGATAGATTATTTTTGCCAGATGCTCCATCTCCCCTACTTTTGAAATACCTGCCTCAAAAATGGCAAGATCATCTTTTTCACCAATCTCCCAAACAGAAAGAGGAACCCCAACCTGCGAGTTATAGCTTTTCGGATTACGAACAATCGTATAGTCTGGCATCAATAGTTGGTATAGCCATTCCTTCACAACCGTTTTCCCATTGCTGCCTGTAATGGCAATCACAGGACATTTAAAGTGAAGCCGATGATAAGCAGCCAAATTTTGCAAAGCAACTAAAGTATCGTCAACCAGATAAAAATTGGAGCCAGAATATACTGCACGATCGAAAGAGGAATCATCGACAACAAAGCTTCGAACCCCAGCATGATAAAGCTCAGCGATAAACAAGTGCCCATCACGCCGACCTTTAAGAGCAAAAAATAGCGCATCATCTGTACGGATAATCTTTCTACTATCGATCAATAAGGTACCAACACGTGCATCCTCATCATCGGTATATATTTGTCCTCCAAAAACTCCTTGAAGCTCTTTAACAGAATAAGTAATATGATTCATAATATTATTACGCTAATCTCAGGAAAATTTTAAAATTTGCACGCAGTGTCTACAAAATACATAATTCCAATATGAATAATAAACGATTAGTACTTAACACAGGACAAGCTCTTGCAAAAGCAGAAAACTACTGTGCTTACCAAGAGCGGTCCACGTTCGAAGTAAGAAGTAAACTACAGGAATGGAATTTATCTCAGCAAGAAATTGAACATATCATATCACATCTAATTCAGCAAAATTTTCTAAATGAAGTACGTTTTGCGGAGGCTTATACACTCGGTAAATTCCGAATCAACGGCTGGGGGAAACTTAAAATAAGATATGCACTGAGATTAAAACAAGTATCTCCAGAACTAATTACAAAATCACTCCAAAAAATTGACGACTCAGACTATATCCACAAACTAAAACACCTGATTAAAAAGAAATCCGAACTACTTACAGAAAAAGATCCCTACAAACGTCGATACAAATTGACGCAGTATGTCTCAACAAAAGGATTTGAACAAGAATTGATTTCTGATCTTCTGAGTAAAAACCAAATCGTTTAATCAATCGACTTCACACACACACATCCACTAATTGAGCTTGTAAGGCTATTTTTTGAACCGATAAATCATTCAATACATGCTCACAGAGCTCGGTAATAGTCTTGTTCAATACTGGATGATACAGATCTGGGGCAATTTCTAATAAAGGAATCAGTGTAAAATTACGTTGATGCAAATATGGATGTGGAATAATTAAATTTTGTTCATCTATGCATTGGTCAGCATAAAATAAAATATCAATATCGATGGTTCTAGCTCCCCATTTATTGATACGCGCTCGCCCCAAATAAGTTTCAACACCTAATATTCTACTTAGCACCTCTTGTGGCTTCCATGCAGATGACACCAACACCACTTGATTGATAAAGTCAGGTTGATTGGTGTTGCCCCACGCAGCTGTCCGATACATGGATGATTCCTTAAGAATGGGACCTAGCTCATTTTCGATACATTGTTTTGAATCAGCGATATATTTTTCACGATCACCAAGATTACTACCAAGTAGTAAATAAACATCACTCATAAAAATCATACTAAAAAATTAAGGATTGAAGTCATATGAACAAGTACACATTTGTCATACACCACACCATAACGGCGGGTTAAATCTATATATTTGTTCTGTACCTTTTATAAATATAAGATGAAAGAATTCTTCAAATTTGTTTTTGCATCCGTTCTGGGTGTTATTTTATCCTTTTTTGTGTTATTAATTTTCTTTGTTGCCGTGCTCACAATCGTTGTATCCACTGCGGGAAGAGAACATAAAGCCGATGTGGAACCCAACTCTGTTTTACACATGACACTCAATCACCCCATTTTAGAACGTACTGTAAAAAACCCATTGGATAATCTCAGCTTCATGGGATACGAAAACAACAGTATCGGACTAAATGACATCCTCGCTGGCATTGAAAAAGCCCAAACAGACGATCATATTAAAGGTATCTACTTAGATATTTCTTCTATATCGACTGGGTATGCTAGTATAGAAGAAATTCGAAATGCGTTACTAAATTTCAAAAAAAGTGGAAAATTCATCCTTGCTTATAGCGAAGTATACACACAAGGTGCTTACTACCTAGCTTCCGTAGCCGACAAAGTATATCTGAATCCAGAAGGTTTGATTGACTTCCGCGGACTAAATACAGAAATTGCTTTTTTCAAGAAAGCATTGGATAAATTAGAGATCGAGGTTCAAGTGATTAAAGTGGGGACATATAAAAGTGCTGTAGAGCCTTTCATTTTAGATAAGATGAGCGAGCCTAACCGGACACAGGTTAAATCATTTTTAGGATCCATGTACGACCACGTATTGCAAAAAGTGTCTGAAGGTAGAAAACTATCTAAAGATTCTGTTTATTCTATTTCTTACCATGCCAGAGTTAGAAATGCAGCAGATGCATTAACCTACAAGATGGTAGATGGACTACGTTATAAAGATGAAGTTCTGGATGAGCTCAGATCACGCACAGGCATTGATAAAGACAAAAATATCAAATCGGTAAGCATTGAAAAATATGCGCCAACCGATGAAGAAAAAGAATCCAGTTCGACAAATTGCATTGCCCTCATCTATGCCACGGGCGAGATCATTAGTGGCGAAGGAACCGACGAAACAATCGGTTCTGAGCGCATTTCGCGCGCACTACGCACCGCTCGTACAGATGACAAAATCAAAGCTGTGGTATTACGTATTAATTCACCTGGAGGTAGCTCTTTAGCTTCGGACGTGATTTGGCGTGAAGTGATGCTAACCAAAAAAGCCAAACCTGTCATGGTATCGATGGGCGATGTTGCTGCCTCAGGAGGGTACTACATCGCTTGTGCAGCCGATTCTATATTTGCTCAACCCACCACCATTACGGGCTCCATTGGTGTATTCGGACTTATTCCCAACATGCAACAATTTTTTAACAATAAGCTGGGAATTACTTTTGACGGCATTCAAACCGGTCTATTTTCAAACACGGGCACTGTAACTAGACCATTGAATCCAGCGGAAAAAATAATCATCCAGAATGAAGTCAACCACATTTATAGCAGTTTTACAAGCAAAGTGGCTGATGGTAGAAAAAAATCATCCTCCTACATTGATAGCATTGGCCAAGGACGCGTTTGGAGTGGACGCGATGCACTAAAAAATGGCTTAGTTGATCGTTTAGGGGATATACAGGATGCGGTCCACGCCGCAGCTAAAAAAGCTGGCTTAAGCGAATACAAGATTGTAAATTATCCAAAACTTAAAGACCCCTTATCCTCACTGTTGAGCCATTCAATAGATAAGCTAGAAACCTATTTTACCAAACAACAAATGGGCGAAAGCTACAAATATTACCAACAGTTGAAATCAATAGTAAACAATATGGGTATACAGTCTAGGATACCCTATACGATTGTGGTCAAGTAAAGACTTTGATGACCTTTTTTTGGGAGGGATAATGGGTCTGCATCTTTACCTTCAAGCAATCTAGGGTGCATTGTTAAATTACCAGCTAATTAGTCGGTCCTCAAAAAGTGATTTTTAATTTTTGGGGATAAAAAAAAGTGCAGGCAG
>CAIOLR010000423.1 GCA_903859135.1 uncultured bacterium
CTGCCTGCACTTTTTTTTATCCCCAAAAATTAAAAATCACTTTTTGAGGACCGACTAATTACTAACAAGTTACGAGGCGACATCAAACCTGCATTAGACGTGCTACCCACTGTTTGAACGGTGGTATCCCCAGTGCAATACACCGATTTTCCTGTGGCTTGTATAATAAAATCATTCCCAGTAATACCATGTATAGCAGGAACAGAACCCGTATAAATGGAAGTGTGTCCAACAGCTGTAAGCGTTGGAACATAATAAATATCCGTATTCTCACAACTAAAACCCTCATTCAATAAACGTTTAAAACCGCCTGTTTCATAACGATCGTAATAACGATAGAGAAAATCCCACCGCATCTGATCAACCACAATCCCTACTACCAGTTTGGGTCGTAGCAAAGTTGTATGACCCTGTTGACTTTTTGTTTGAGCCCCTGATGAGCATACCACGGTGGCAAAAACCACCAAAAAAAGATATCTAATTTTCATTCGATTTGATTTTAAAGTTAACGTCTGTATACAGATCATTATTTTAATATACCCCTACCCACTATGCCAATAAGATCCCTATTAAAGAACGAAGGCCCCACTAAGAGGGGCCAAAGATAAATATCCATTTAAAAACCTAACAGCAATATGTATTCCATTTAATACATTTGTATTGATGTTGGCAACACTCCTGTTAGCATCAAAAATACAATCACATAGAACTCAAAAAGGTCATGAAAAAATATGGTTTAATTGGTTACCCCCTTACCCATTCTTTCTCTCAGGAATATTTTGCTGAAAAGTTTAAACAAGAAAACTTGGAGAATGAATGTATATACGAAGGTTTTTCTCTCCCTAGTTTAAGTGATTTCCCCGCATTAATTAAAGCCAACCCCGATCTTTGTGGACTGAATGTCACTATTCCACACAAAATTGGCGTGATTTATTTCATGAATAAGTTAGATCCAGCAGCTAAATCAATTGATGCTGTAAACTGTATTAAGATTGTCAAAAAACGCCCTATAGATGCATTTTTCACAGGCGAGATCTCTTCTTCGGAAGTATATTTAGAAGGATACAACACGGATGCTTTCGGCTTTGAACATTCGTTGAAACCACTCCTTCATAAACACCACCAAAAAGCATTAATCCTCGGAAATGGTGGTGCATCCAGAGCAATCGCTTATGTGCTTGGGTTATTAAACATCGATTACCGTTTCGTATCTAGGCAAGGAAAGGGTAAGAATTACAGCTATGATCAACTTAACCACGAAATAATAGAAGAACACACACTCATTGTAAATACAACTCCACTAGGCACTTTCCCCAAAGTAGACGAATGCCCAGACATTCCATACCAGTATTTAACAAAGTGGCATCTGTTATACGACCTAGTATACAATCCCGAAGAATCGGCCTTTCTAAAACAAGGTAAGGCTAAAGATGCAGCGACAAAAAATGGACTGGAAATGCTGCATCTTCAAGCGGAAAAGGCATGGGAAATTTGGAATAGCTAAACGAATGAGAACATTTTACATCATTGGATTCGTATTAACAGTAGCCATGACCTCATGTACTTCTGACTATAGCCCAAAACCTCGTGGGTATTTCCGAATACATTTTCCTGAAAAAAGCTACCAAAGCTACCAAGGGAACTGCCCATATACCTTCGATTACCCGACGTATGCCACCATTGCCCCCGATAGTTCGGGCGTGATCAAACCTTGCTGGATCGATGTAAATTATGCACTAATGAACGGAAAAATTCATCTCAGTTACCAAGCCATCCATTCAAAGAAAATGTTTAACGAGCTTGTTGAAGATGCCCGAACATTTGCATTCAAGCATACCTCTAAAGCCACCGCCATTGATGAGGGATCTATTTCATATCCCAGTAAAAAAGTTTATGGAATACTTTACTCCATTGATGGAAACGCCGCATCTTCTATTCAGTTTTTTCTAACCGACAGCGCTCGAAATTATCTAAGAGGAGCTTTGTACTTTAAGGAACGTCCACGATTAGATTCGATACAACCCGTTCTCGATTTTATAAAAAAGGATATTGATGTAATGATCAAAACTTTTAAATGGAAACGCTGACACACATATTGCGAGCCTGTTAAAAAACAACCTTACCAGTGGCTGTAACCAACGAAGCGATACGTACCGCATCAAATATTCGCTCTTCAGTAGTTCCCATTTTGATCAGTGAGTCTTCATGCGCATTGACACACATTTCACACCCATTGATTGCCGACACAGCCAAACTCATGAGTTCAAAAAACTCTTTCCCAGTAACGGGCTTCATCATGATCTGCATGCGAATACGGGCGGGAATCTGCGCATATTTCTCTTTTTGTGTAAAATGACGAAAACGATAAAAAATATTGTTGGAAGCCAACAACGACGCACAAGCAACAGCTTCTGCAAGCTCCTCTGCATTGCCCCCTTGCTCTTTTGAAAAAGTGACAAAAAACTCGGTCAAAGGCTTGTTAACATTGTTGGCAGCACACGTTAAACCCAGTAATCCTATTTCTTTGGGACTAAGATGTTCTGAGCTGAGCATGCTATTAAAATTTAGTTTTAAATCACGTAAGTAACGTGACTCACCTTGCTCGAGCAAACTAAGATTCTCTGTACGGATAATGTCCTGTCCTATACTGGACAATAAATCGGCTATTATTTCTGCACTTTCTGACATGGGCTAGTTTTTTATTATAAGAAATCCCCGCCAAGGCGGGGATCAAATCTATTCTCTCTATTCATTTTAGGATAATGTTGCTTGTCCTTTTTCCCAGTTACATGGGCATAGCTCATCTGTTTGCAAACCATCTAATACACGCAATACCTCTTTTACATTACGTCCGACACTCAAGTCGTTCACACATACCCAACGGACAATGCCTGTTGGATCAACAATAAAGGTTGCACGATATGCGATTTTTTCGCTAGGCTCCAAAATACCGAGGTCTTCTGCCAATGATTTTGACGTATCTGCAAGCATAGGGAATTTCAAATCACGAAGATCATCATGACTATTTCTCCAAGCTAAATGTACAAATTCAGAATCAGTAGACGCACCAATTAAACGCGTGTCTCGGTCATTGAAGGCACTGAATGATTTATTAAACTCTGCAATTTCTGTCGGGCACACAAAAGTAAAATCTTTGGGCCACCAGAACATAACAGTCCATACATTGTTATCGTTTGTAAAATATTCTGAATTAATGTCTTCAAATTCTCGTCCTTTTTCTAAACCTACTACCGCTTTTTTGGTAAATGTTGGAAATTTTTGTCCTATGGTAATCATAATCTATCTGTTTTTTTAAACGTGTATACAAATATACTATTCAGTGCGAAGTATCAGCATAAAAGCTTGTACCCTTTGCCATGAACATTTACAATTTCTACAGCTGGATCATCTTTTAAATATTTACGAAGCTTACTCAAAAAAACATCCATACTACGCCCATTAAAGTAGTTATCGTCATACCAAATAGTAATTAAGGCCTCTTCTCTGGTCAATACATCATTTTTTTTTAAACAAAGCAAACGTAGCAATTCGGCCTCTTTGGTAGAAAGTCGTTGTTGGCCTTTCCCTCTTATCACTAACTGCAAATCATAATCGAACAAATAGCTCCCGACATCAAATTTACTAGGACGCGGCTCCGTTGTTCCCTGTGTTTCTTTTTCGGTAGCACGTCTTAACAGGGCGTTGATGCGCAACAAGAGTTCTTCTATACTAAATGGCTTCGTGATGTAATCATCGCCACCCAGATTAAAAGCTTCTGTTTTATCGCCAATCATCGATTTTGCCGTCGCAAAAATAATGGGGACATGCCCATTGAGCTGTCTGATTTCTTTTCCTAGCGTAAATCCATCTTTTTTAGGCATCATTACATCCAATATGCATAAATCAAAATGCTCCTTCGCAAAGGCAGCCAGGCCCTCCTCTCCATCTTTACACAATACGACTTTAAATTCACCCTTCAACTGCAAATAATCTTGCAATAGCATACCCAAATTGGGATCATCTTCAACTAAAAGAAGCCTCTTCATACGGTTGTGAAACTAATTTCAAATTCGGCCCCTTTATCCTTTTCACTTTTTACAGTAATGGACCCCTGTAATCGTTTAATAATATCGTAAACATAACTTAACCCAAGCCCAAAACCTTTTACATCATGAATATTTCCCGTTGGAATACGATAAAATTGCTCGAATATTTTAGAAAGCTGGTCTTTGCTCATTCCAATACCCTTATCGGCTATTTTAATGATCAGCCTATTGCCCATATTCCGTGTTTGAATCGTTATTTCAGGATGTTCGGGACTATATTTATTGGCGTTATCAACCAGATTAAAAATTACATTCGTCAGGTGTAATTCATCTCCTAAAATAGTAGCGCATTCAGCGTGTAAATCCAGTTGTACTTTTGCATTATTCTTCTGCAATTGCAAAAACATACTGTCTACCACAGCAGCGATCAGACCATTCATCTCGACTTCTTTGCTTTGTAAATGGATATTACCTTCTTCCATTTTGGCGATATTCAATACCCGTTCTATATGGCTCCCTAAACGTGCATTCTCATCGTAAATAATCTCTGCCAAACGACCTAAACGCTTCTTGTCTTTCACAATGCCAGGATCCTTCAAAGCCTCACTCGCGATCATAATGGTTGAAACTGGCGTTTTAAACTCATGTGTCATGTTGTTGATAAAATCCGTTTTCATTTGCGATAGTTTTTTCTGACGCAGAATAACCATTGTTGTATAAACAAAACAACTAATCAGCACCAAAAGCAACCCAACCGATGAAACCAACACCATTTTCATATCCTGCATCAGCAGCCCTATTTTGCTCGGAAAATTAAGCGTTAAAATACCACTTTCGTGAACCAACTCGCCAGGAAAAAGGATGACGGAATAAACACTATGATCCACTAGCTCATTTTTATTGCCCGAGACGTCCTTCTTTTCTAAATCAACGAAGCTTAACTTATAGCTATACGGTAGATTGATTCCTTGATTCAGGAGCTCATTTCGAATCAGCGAGTCAACAAAAGTTTTATCAATCCGGCCCTTTAATGGAATGTTCACCAATTCTTTAGCAAGGTCTTCAAAAACGGCGATTTTTCGCTTCACCGTTCTTATGGAGTCAATGTATCGGTGGACTTTTTTTATTTGCTGTTCATCTTCCGTTTTATCGCGATTTTGGTTTGACGGATGGACATTGGGCAACGTAATAATGGTTGATCCTAATATGGGATCCTCAACCAAATAGCGGACACTATCATCCGTGGCTTTCAACATTTTTTTTTTGTCAGTATCTTCCACGTACAACTCACGTACTTCATTTTGATAAGCATCAGCAAGCCGTTTCTTTTTTACCGACAAATGAACTTTACCAACATCCTTATCTTCTGGATTTTTAAGGTAGGTTTCAAAAAAATCATTATCGATAATTAACGCCTGGGGATATCGCAATCGCAACAAACTATCTCGTAGTTGCAAATTATGGCTAACTTCTTGTTTCTTAAGTTTCGCATGTCGTAAAAACTTTTGTGCCTCCCTTAATGGTGAATCTGCTTGCTTCACCAGATAGTCCAGATTCTCTAGCGTAAGATGTCCTGCTACTTTATGCTTCAAAAACAGGACTGCATCTCGTTTCTCAATCTTTTTTCTAACCACATTCAAAACTTCATTAATGGTTTGATCAAATAATTGTGATTTTAGACGATACGACTCCTGAATAAAATAATATTGCATAGCCATCACGCCTAGCAAAGCGGCAGCCATTAAACCAATAATAAAACGAATGCTTCTTTGCTTCATATTTTACAAAAATAGCATAACCTCATTTGACTAAATTTAGGTTTAACATTTTTTAACAGAATCAAAAGCAAATGGGGCTGTACCAATGAATATGAAATAGCCCAGAGAAGGACAAATTTGAAGGGATAAATTTTTAGGTTTAATAAGGACTTTGACAAAAACCCTTATTAAACCTATTTTTTTTAGAATGGCAAATCGTCACTCTCATCTGATGCAGATGAAATATCTACGGGTGTTGCATATTCTGGTGCAGACGGACTAGCATCAGCTCCAGAAAGTGTATTGATCTTCCAAACCGCCAAGGTATTGAAATAGGCAGTCTTACCCGACTTATCTGTCCACGGACGTCCACGAAGGTTGAACGACAACTCCACTTGGTCACCTAGTTTAACAGCGTCAAAGAGTGCCACGCGATCCTGCACCGCCTCAAATTTGATATATTCTGGATATGACGGATTCTCGGCATATTCCAATATGAGTTCGCGTTTTTTGAACTTATCGCTTACAGTAATTACCTGCGATATCTCGTGTACTTTTCCTTTAATGTCCATATTACAAAACTGCTTTAAAAAAATCCCTAACAAAATTGCATATTTTAATTGACTAACTTCGCCGAATTATGCAAGTTTTTCAGAACAAAAGTAAAATAGTCATTACGTGCAACAAGCGATTAGCCTCTTATTTACAGCAAGAGGTAGAAGCACTAGGATATACTGTTACCAAAAATTTTGGCACAGGAATCGAGTTAGAGGGCTCTATGAATGATTGCATACCACTCAATCTGAACTTACGTTGTGCCAGCCAAGTACTCTATTCGCTAAAAACATTTCGAGCAGAAAATCCCGCTAGGTTGTACAAAGAATTGCTAGACATCGCTTGGGAAGATTTAATCGATTTTACAGGATATTTTTCTGTCACCTCCAACGTAGATAACGAAACGATTACGACCCCTCTTTTTGCCAATCTAAAAGTAAAAGATGCGATTGTGGATCGCATAAAAGAGAAAAAAGGAATACGCCCAAACACAGGGTCGGATGGAAATAAGGCAGTCATCAACCTATACTGGAAAGATGAAACCGCCGAAATATTTATTGACACCTCAGGCGAAACGTTGGCCAAACATGGCTATCGCAAAATACCAGGTAAGGCCCCCATGCTAGAGGCATTGGCAACAAGCACCATCATGGCCACAGGCTGGGACCAAAATAGTTCGTTTTTGGTACCCATGTGTGGATCGGGGACTTTAGCTATTGAAGCGGCTTTGCTCGCTACCAACAAATGCCCTGGCTTGTTTCGCATGAATTATGGCTTTATGCATATCATGGGATATGACGAACAGGTGTTTTTTACCGAACGAAGAAAACTGAAAGATCAAGCCAAAAAAGAAATTGGGTTTAAAATAGTCGCAAGCGATATTTCGGAGGATGCCATATCCATTGCCAAAAAAAATGCGCAAACAGCGGGGGTAGATCACTTGATTGAATTCGCCGTCTGCGATTTTGCCGATACAGAAATACCTGAACAGCCTGGTATCGTTATTTTCAATCCTGAATATGGCGAACGCTTAGGCGTACATTCTAAACTAGAGGCGACCTATAAACGCATGGGTGATTTTATGAAGCAGCAATGCAAAGGTTACCGTGGATACATCTTTACAGGAAATCCTGAATTAGCGAAAAAGATAGGCTTACGTGCCTCGCGTCGCCTAGAGTTTTACAATGGGAAATTAGATTGCCGCTTATTGGAGTACGAATTATATGAGGGAAGCAAAAGAGAGCCTAAAGCAAATGAGTAGTGGCCTCATTTCACTCACTGCAGATTTTGTACGTCGAACACTAGAAGGATCTGAAGCTGGACACGACTGGTGGCATATTCAACGAGTTTGGAACAATGCCAAACTGATTGGAAAAGCCGAACAAGTGGATATCCTTGTGGTAGAACTTGCAGCCCTTCTGCACGATATTGCTGACAGCAAGTTTCATAATGGCGATGAAGAAATTGGTCCTCGAATAGCTACTGATTTTTTAAGCTCCATTAATCTCGACCCAAATAAAATTGAACACATCCAGCAGATTATTCGAAACATGTCGTTCAAGGCCAGTTTAGGCACAATCACCTTTCACTCAAAAGAGCTGGAAGTAGTTCAAGATGCCGACCGACTGGATGCCATTGGTGCCATCGGTATTGCCCGTGCTTTTACCTATGGTGGATTTAAAAATCGAGAAATTTATAATCCTACGATCCCTCCTCAACTAAATATGAGCAAAGAGGAATACAAAAAATCTGCAGCACCCACCATCAATCATTTTTACGAAAAGCTACTGCTCCTAAAGAGTAAAATGAATACCCCAACGGGACGCGAAATAGCAACACAAAGACATCAATTTATGGAAATGTATTTGGATGAATTTTACAAGGAGTGGGGAGGGTATCTGAGCCAAAGTAATTGAACAGGAGGCGGGCCAAAACAAAAATTGGACTAATAATTTCAATGCCAAACAATCTTTTATTGCATACATGTAATAGTTTCAATCAGGTTACAAGAGCAATATAAGCGATTGTCCTTATGGCGATACTTTCGCCCCAATAGCAATCGTTATGCTCGCACTACTCGACTCAAATTGTGCATTACCCACTGTACTCGCCGTCAAGATTACGGTACCTTCCTTAACTGGATTGATGATACTTCCTGTTTGTTTATCTGTGATTATCGTTGCTGAACCCGCTCCTGCGCCTATAGTTGAGGCAATAGAATACACAATTGTACCTCCTGCAGTGCCAGCGTCAGAAGCTGCTTCTGCTGCTACCGTAGTCTTCATAGCTAGTGTAGCTAAAGTATGAATGGTCAATGTTTGTGCTTTTTTATCAACGGGTGTTTCTTTTTTTTTACACGCAACACTCCCCAACAAACAAAGAGCCGAAAGCCCTAATAAGATTTTTGTTTTCATTTTTATTTAATTTAACATTAAAAACATTTCAATATACACGTACACAAAAATACGCATTTTTAAAACATATTTAATATTAAACTAATTTTAAACAAATAAATTGAAGAAATATATCAACTATATGACACCTAATTGATTTTACAATTGGAGTTCACCCATTGACCTCAATACCATATTTATCGAGGAGCCCCATCAGGCCAATCATTGAAAATTTTGCTTTTTTAATCCGATTTATTTCTGGGTCGATTGAAAAGTTATAAGCCGTTCGAAAATCTGCTTTTTCTAATACTGTATTTTTACATATCGCTCGAGCTAAATCACAGGCATCAAAAGTAGCGCTCGTCAAATCAGCTTCACCGAAATCTACTTCTTGAAGTTTACAGCTTTCAAATACGGTTGCTTTTAGCCTAAGCTTGTAGAAGGACGATAAGTCCAATACGCAACTTTCAAAACCAATTGACAATAGAAATGGATTACAATCACTAAAATTCAAGCCCAGAAGCTTACATTTTTTGAATACGACTGTTTTTAGTGCTGTATTTTTTAGGTTCGCCGTACTTAAATTGCATTCTTCAAATACACATGCTGTGAATTTACTGTTCGACAAATCCTGATTATGAAAATTGCAGCTAACAAAACTGCAATTTTCATAATGCCCTTTAAAGAGTTTTTCTTTCTTAGAAAAGATTACTTCATAAAAATCATTCTCGTCGACACCTAACATCTACCTGGCATTTTTTATCTTCTCTTCAATAGCCGTCGTTGAATAGCCTGGTAGATAAGCGATTGTTTTTACCTCTCCGCCAGCTTGCAGCACAATATCTGCCCCAACAATTTGATCAATCGAGTAATCGGCACCTTTCACAAGCACATTGGGCTTAATCCTTGTGATTAAATTCACAGGGGTTTGCTCATCAAAAAGAATTACCGCATCTACAAAAAATAAGGCGGCTAAAATTCCAGCACGCGATTGCTCATCCGTAATTGGACGGCCCAAGCCCTTCAAGCCTGAGACCGATCGATCGGAGTTAAGACCCACCGTTAGCTTATGTCCTAAATCGGCAGCCTTAGCCAAATAGTCAATGTGACCTAAATGGAGCAAATCAAAACAGCCATTCGTAAAAACAATCTTTTGATTCTGCAACC
>CAIOLR010000424.1 GCA_903859135.1 uncultured bacterium
CTGCCTGCACTTTTTTTTATCCCCAAAAATTAAAAATCACTTTTTGAGGACCGACTAAATATAGTTGATGTGTTACCCATCCGCGATACGAAAGCTATACCCGCACGTCTGGCTAATCTTTTAACAAAAAGTCAGCATTTTGTTGAATTTAAAAGTGAAGAGTCTTATGGTGTGCCACTTAATGATCCAGTACCCATTCCTGGGGTTGCGCTTGGTTTAATTGGAGAAATTGGCGGCAACCCTGATTTTTCTTCACCTTACAATCTACAAGTAGGAATGGGCCCTTCTTTGGGTGAGGCTATTCCCAAAAGATTTGAAGCTGTAACACCCCCACCAACTCCATCTCCACTAAAAAGACAGGGGGCTTTCAGAAGAAGGCGTCCCTAGAAAAAATGTCTAATTGATGAGGCATGAGGTTTTTATAGGACAGTTGAGGGCTGCTAACCTTCAGCTGTCTTTTTTAAATGGCAAGAGCCAATTCTCAAAATTACTCAAAGGTGTTTGAGTAACTCTCGCTCATGATAGACCCGTCAATTTTACTCACACTTGGCCAATCAAAATCGAACGGCAAAATACGCTGACAAAAACCAAGCAAATTCAGCATATTTACCGCATGTTTCGAAGAATTAAAAACAAGCCCTTACGCTATACTGTTATTACCACTTATAGCATCATTATTCTACTGTGTGCCATACAGCTCAATTTTTTGTGGTTATTTGGTTATTCGCCCACCATTCAGGATATCAAAATGCCTAACATGCACATCTCATCCGAAGTGTATACAGCAGATGGCAAACTAATTGGCAAGTACTATAAAGAAAATAGGAGCCCAGTTTTATTTAGTGAGATTTCACCAAGTGTAATTAATGCGCTTGTAGCTACAGAAGACGTGCGTTTTTTCGAGCACCATGGCATTGATTTACATTCACTTATTTCAAGTATCATTTCCACTGCTAAGGGCGATAAACGTGGAGCTAGCACAATCACCCAGCAGCTGGCTAAAAATTTGTACAGTACACGTAATCAAAAATCGCAAGGTTTAATCAAATACATTCCAGGTGCACGTACGCTATTTTACAAACTAAAAGAATGGATTACCGCCTACGAACTTGAAAAATACTATTCAAAACAAGATATTTTAACCCTGTATCTAAACACCGTCCCTTTTGGAAACAACACCTATGGGATTAAAACGGCAGCAAAACTGTACTTCAGTAAAGAGCCTAACAAATTGCAGATTGAAGAGTCGGCCACTTTGGTAGGAATGCTCAAGGCTACAACAACTTACAATCCAATTAAAAACCCAGACAAAGCTTTAGGGCGAAGAAATGTGGTTTTAAATCAGATGCATAAATACAGCTATATCAGTCCAGCTGATCTAAAAAGATTAAGCAATCTGCCATTAAAACTAAAACCATTAGAACTCAATGAAGCCAGCAACGGAGGATCCTATTTACGTTCAGCTGTAGCTCAGTATCTTGAAAAATGGTGTGAGGAAAATGACTATGATTTATACTCAGACGGATTAAAAATTTACACAACGATCGATTCCAGATTACAAAAATATGCCGAAGAGGCCGTTGCAGAACAAATGAAAATTTTACAGACCCGTTTCCAAAATGTTTGGGGAAACCAGAATCCATGGCGCACATCAGATGGGGTTGAGATTTCCGATTTTCCAGAAAAGGCGGCACAGCGTCTACCTTGTTACGCCGCACTTAAGGCCCAATACCCTACTCGCCCTGACTCTGTTAAATTTTATTTGAATCAACCGAAAAAAATGAAGATATTTTCATGGGATGGTGATAAAGAGGTGTACTTCTCCACCTTGGACTCTATCAAATACTATGCAAAAATATTGAACACGGGAATGATGACCCTCGACCCATTCAATGGTCATATCAAGGTTTGGATCGGTGGCATCAACCACAACTATTTCAAATACGACCATGTGAACCAAGCTAAAAGACAAGCAGGCTCCGTATTTAAACCATTTGTTTACCTAACTGCTTTACAGCAAGGCATGAGTCCATGCGATACATTTATTGACAAGCCTGTAAAAATTGCTTTTAGTGATAAAGGAAAAATGGAACATTGGGAACCCAACAATGCCAGTTTTAATTTCTCTGGCCAAGCGATGTCTTTGCGATGGGCTATGGGTAAATCTATTAATTCAATTACAGCACAAGTCACCGAAAAAGTTGGCTGGGATCATGTGGTTAAATCTGCGCACTTGTGTGGCATAGGAAGTAATCTTAAATCGGTACCATCAGTGGGTTTAGGTCCGAATGATGTCTCTGTTTTTGAGATGGTCAAAGCCTATGGCACTTTTTTAAATACAGGACTTAGAACAAGCCCCATCCTAGTAGATCGAATTACAGACCATGACAATAACACTATTGAACAATTTACAGCAAAACAAGAACGAGTAATTACGAAAGAAATAGCTTGGCTCATGCTATACATGTTTCGCGGAGGAATGGAAGAACCTGGTGGAACCTCTCAAGCTTTATGGGCATGGGACTTGTGGAAGAATAACAATCAAATTGGCGGAAAAACAGGCACTTCATCCGATTATGTAGATGGTTGGTACATGGGTATTACCAAGGATTTGGTTACCGGTGTTTGGGTAGGATGCGACGAACGCAGCGCACATTTCAAAGACTCTCAAACAGGTGAGGGTTCGCGTACAGCATTGCCTATTTTCGCGAAATTTATGGAAAAAGTGTACCGTGATCCTGCTACTAAAATAACGCAAGGGCGCTTTCCAAAACCAGATGTCGACATCACACGGAAATATCAATGTGAATCTCACCGATTTGCATCAGACTCCACTAGAGTAGACAGCTTATCCACAGACTCAATGACCATCCAAGAGGCCATAATTGATACCGAAAAAACAGTTAAATCAAACTGAAGTGTCGCATTTTATTCGACGAACTAAGATAAGAATGGTCAACAAAGCAAGCCCATCAATCAAAAGAATATCTTTAAATTTTGATTTTTTTTCTTACGCTTGCGTTTATATTTTTGAGACAGAGTCTTATTTCGTTGCAGATATTTTGCCGAAATAAATAAACAAAGCAAATGAAG
>CAIOLR010000425.1 GCA_903859135.1 uncultured bacterium
AAACAACGTATGGCTCAGCTTAAAAAAGTTTGGCATGACGAAAGACGTGCTAAAGAAGCTGCTGACCGAGAACGTGAAGAAGCAGTTAAGTATGCAAAACAAATTACCGATGAGAACAAAAAGTTAAAATCAACTTTAAGTTCAGGTGAAGAAGAATATGTTAAGGCAGTAAGTAATTCATTAGAACATCAGTTGTCTATTGCTAAACGTGATTATCGTGAAGCATATGATGCTGGTGATACTGATAAGATTATTGAAGCTCAATCTAAGATGAACGATGCTCAAATGCGTTTATCTCAAATGCAACAATATAAGCCTCAGTATAAAAACACTTTACAAGAACCTGAAAAAGATGTATATATACAAGAAACTAGACCTCAAGTACCAAAGCCAGATTTAAGAGCTTTAAATTGGCAAGAAAAGAATGACTGGTTTGGTAAAGACGAAGAAATGACTAGTCTTGCTTTAGGGGTACATGAAAAATTAGTTAGGAGTGGGATTGATCCTTCTTCTGACGAATATTATCGTCGTATTGATAGTACGATGCAGAAACGATTCCCAGAAAACTTTGGGGATGCAACGCTAGACGAGGACCAACCCGCCCAGCGCACTAAACCTTCGAATGTTGTTGCTCCGGCCACGCGTAGTACCGCGCCTAAAAAAGTACGATTGACGAAGACACAAGTAGCGTTAGCTAAGAAATTCGGGCTAACACCGGAACAATATGCAAGAGAAACTTTAAAATTGGAGAACGCAAATGGATAACAACAGACAAGATCGTGAATTACAAACAAGAGAAGAATTTCAAAGACCTGATAGCTGGAAACCTGCATCATTATTACCAGAATTTACAAAGGTACCTGGTTGGGCTTATCGATGGATTAGAACAAGTCTTCTTAACGATGCTGATAATCTAAATGTATCTTCCAAAATGCGTGAAGGATGGGAACCCGTTAAAATAGCGGACCACCCTGAAATGAAAATAATGGTTGACCAAAACTCTCGTTTTAAAGACGGCGTTGAAATTGGTGGACTATTATTATGCAAAATCCCAGAAGAGTTTGTTGCACAACGTAAAGCTTACTATGAGAATAAATCGAAACAGCAAGCCGATGCAGTTGACAACAGCTTTATGAAACAGAATGATCCTCGTATGCCTCTCTTTGCAGAGTCAAAAGCAACGACTTCATTCGGTAAAGGTAAATAATATAAAAATTTAAGGAGATTAATATGGGTTATCCAACCATTGATAAGCCTTATGGTTTTGAACCAGTTAATCGTTATGATGGTATTCCTTACGCAGGGGCAACTTTACAGTTATCTATTGCGTCAAGCTACAATACTCCAATCTACAACGGTGACTCAGTAAAAATCGTAGCAGGCGGCACAATTACATTATCAGGCGCCACAACTACCGGTACTATTATCGGTGTGTTCACGGGCTGTCAATATACTAATTCATCAGGCCAAACAGTTCAAGCTCAATACTACCCAGGTACTAGCG
>CAIOLR010000426.1 GCA_903859135.1 uncultured bacterium
CGATCTTTATTTCATGATTTGGCATAACTTCTCTATACCACTGCTGTGCAACAAAGCTGCACAGCAGTATGAATATTAATCTAAACGGTTATCTCCGTTGCAATGCTTTCGCGAATTTCTTTTGCAGCGGCTACCATTTCGATTAATGCCTTTTTAGTTTCGTCCCAGCCTCGTGTTTTTAAACCACAATCAGGGTTTACCCAAAGCTGACTAACAGGTATTACGGTCTCCGCCTTTTTGAGCAGATGGATCATCTCTTGCCTATTGGGTACGCGGGGCGAATGAATATCATATACACCAGGTCCTATTTCATTCGGATATTTGAAATCAGCAAAAACATCGAGTAATTCCATTTGGGAACGTGATGTTTCGATCGTGATCACATCTGCATCCATATCTGCAATATGCTGGATGATATCATTGAATTCAGAATAACACATATGCGTATGGATCTGCGTATCATCCTGTACACCACTTGCCGAAATTCTGAATGCTTTTACAGCCCAGTCTAGGTAGTATGCCCAGTCTTCCTTACATAGTGGCAAACCCTCCCTAATCGCAGGTTCATCAATCTGGATAATCTTAATACCTGCCGTTTCGAGGTCGCAAACTTCATCCCGTATGGCCAAAGCAATTTGCGTGCAGGTTTCTGACCGAGGCTGATCATTTCGGACAAATGACCATTGCAAAATAGTTACGGGACCAGTTAGCATGCCTTTCATCCATCTAGATGTTAAAGATTGCGCATAAACCGACCATCGAACAGTCATCGGTTCTGGCCTAGACACATCACCATAAATAATGGGGGGTTTCACACAGCGACTGCCATAACTTTGGACCCACCCATTTTGTGTAAACGTAAAGCCAGACAACTGCTCACCAAAATATTCGACCATGTCATTGCGCTCAAATTCACCATGTACCAGCACATCTAAGTCAATTTCTTCTTGCCATTGTATTGCTTTAGCGGTTTCCTGTTCAATCAGGCTGATGTATTCGGCTTCAGTGATTGAACCTTTCTTAAATTGAGCGCGCCAACTTCTCACTTCTGCTGTTTGCGGAAACGATCCAATGGTTGTTGTGGCCAATAGAGGCAAATTCAGCAATTGCTGTTGTTTTTTCTTTCTGATCGGAAAAATGTTCAAACGTTTTGCATCCTTTTCAGTGATGCTGCTTACACGCTGTTTGACCACCTGATTATGGATCAAGGTAGAGCTCTTCCTACTTGCATTAGCCTGTTTATTTTCCGCTAATCGATGCTGACATAAAGCATCCTGATCCTCAGAAGACACATTTTTAAGTGTCACCACCTCACTCACTTTTTGTTTAGCAAAGGCTAACCACTGCTTGATTTCTGGTGTAAGCACTTCTTCCTGTTTTTCGTTCTTCAAATCACACGGCGAATGTATTAAGGAGCAAGATGGAGCTATCCAAATGCGCTCTGATCCCAATTTTTCTATTGCTTTTTGGATGATGGCAAGCGATTGCTCAAAATCATTTTTCCAAATATTGCGACCATCAACAACTCCTAATGAAAGGATTATTTTTTCTGGAAGATGTGCCATAACCTCATCCAATTGCTGAGGTGCCCGTACTAGGTCAATGTGTATGACATCAATTGGTAAGGAAGTAACCAAAGCGGTGTTACTTCCCAGCCGATCAAAATAAGTAGCCAATACCATTTTTAAATGGGGAAATTCTTGCCGAAGTTGCTTGTACGTATCCTTAAACACCTTTTGTTCCTTTTCAGTTAGATCAAGTGCTAAAAATGGCTCATCGAACTGGACCCATTCTGCACCCAGATCTTTTAGTTTATGAAGGATATCCATATAAACTGGCAGCAAATTTTTGATCAAATCAATTTTCTGAAAATCCGCCTCTTTTTCCTTACCCAATAAAAGATAAGACACTGGACCGATCAAGACAGGTTTAGTTAAAATGCCTGCTTGTTTGGCATCATAAAATTCATCAATAATTTTAGTTGAAAACAGTTTAAACTGCTGGTCTTTATAAAACTCAGGAACGATGTAATGATAATTGGTATCAAACCATTTGGTCATTTCCATCGCCACCACATCAAAACGATCCTTTTGGTAACCGCGAGCCATTGCAAAATATAGGTCAAGCTCTTCATTTCCTTTTTGAAACATCACCTCATGATAACGTTTTGGAATGGCTCCAAACATGAAAGAATGATCCAAAACATGATCGTAATAAGAAAAATCGTTGGATGGAATCAAATCGATACCTACATCTTTTTGTATTTGCCAGTTTTCATGACGAATACTTTTACCTACGGTTAGCACATTTTTTAGCCCCGTTTTGCCTGCCCAGTAATTTTCGCAGACTTTTTTCAATTCCCGTTGGCTACCAATTCGCGGGTAGCCGAGATTTTGAGTTCGCATTTCTTTTAATGATTAAAATGAATAAATCAGTTAAAAGCTCTCTAGCTAGACTTCGCAATGCTTCAGAACAAGAAAAGGAAAAGTATGGAACGCGTAGACAATCAACTGAGAAGACACACTCAATTTCATCAGAAAACGAATCAGACCTGACCAAAAACTTTATACCGCGAAAGCATTGTCAATTCAGTAATGGCAGGTCTTCTGACTTGTAACATTTTTGCCGCCCTTCCCATCCGCCTATAGCGAACAGTGGACATAATTGGCAAAAACGGTGTGTGTTACTTACAGTTGCGCGACAGTTCGTGATTTGCACACGATTCCCTATTAATCTACATTTAAGTAAAACCTATAACTGGTTGATGAAGAAATAAATAAAGAACTTAGAGCCCATAAAAAAACCCTACACATGGTCCAAGATAGGTAATAATGTCGAAAAAATAGTATAATGCTTGCTACGGGGTACAGTGCATACCTAAGCAAATCCCTATAAAACCAATAATAAAAACCAGGAAACATGCAGCTGAAAAAAGGCTGTTAATACCAATCACATCCAAAAGTAGCCCCAACGAGAACCAATATATTGTGTGGGAAATACTTTAAAAACCTCGATCAAGAATAACATAAAAGGAATGGCGAAAAACAACACATAAGCAGGATTGAGAATTGTCATCCCTATGTGTATTGTAAATGATGGCCAGTACTATGGCCCCATAGATAAGCCATCGTGGAAGATTGAGAAATAGCTTAGAGATATACCACGACAAGTAAATCATCGTAGGGCATAACATCATAAACAAAAACAGATAGGACGCAAATGAATAAGCCCATACAAACAAAGGCAAACCAATGAGCAACCCCTGCATTCCCCCGACAAGAGCACTCGAGAAATAAGTAATATCTGGCCCCCAGTATGGATAAACATGATCTGTAAAAGACCTTAATCCCAATACGTACACCTGCGACCCATCTCCATTATCCAACCAGGCGTAGTTTTTGAGCTAACCCAAGTACATATATAAAAGCCTACCTGCATACAATAAGAAGACAAAGGTAAGGAAATAGATTTTTTTTTATTTTTCAGAAGGCGCATTAAATCCCATGATCGTACTTAAGTTTTAATGAATAAAAAGTATAGAATACAAAAGCGAGCAATATGCTTTAGATTAACCGATTGATCACCTGCTCTGCCGAAAGTTTTTCCTGCTCACCGGTTTGCATATTTCTCAGCGTAAGCAAGCCCGATTGCATTTCATCGCTACCGATCAAAATAACATAGGGAATGCATTTATCATTTGCATAAGCCATTTGCTTTTTAAGTTTAGCTGGTGAAGGATAAAGTTCTGCGGAAATTTCATGCATGCGTAACTTTTGAAGTAGCGGAAGCGCATACGTTTCTGCCTGGCCATCAAAATTACTGATCAATACGCTGGTTCCTTGTGTTGTTGATTCAGGAAATAAATTCAGCTCCTCTAGCACATCATAAATTCGATCGGCACCGAAAGAAATACCCACTCCTGTTAAATCTTTGAGCCCGAACATTCCAGTTAAATCATCATAGCGTCCTCCACCGCCAATACTACCCATGGCTACCTCGTTGGTTTTAACCTCAAAAATGGCCCCTGTGTAATAATTGAGTCCACGAGCGAGTGTGATATCAAATTCAATTGTTGCTTGTTGTAATGGCCAATGGTCGAGATATAAAAATAGCTGTTCTATCTCCTCGATACCTTTTAATCCAATAGCAGAGGTTGCCAAAATAGCGCGTAAGCTACCTAGTTTTTCGCGATTAGTTCCTTGCAGTAAAATAACTGGCTTTAGTTGATTGATATCCGATTCGATAAATCCACGCTCCATTAATTCAATACATACGCCATCCAGTCCAATTTTATCTAATTTGTCGATAGCAACAGTCATGTCGACGATCAACCCAGGTTTACCGATGATTTCGGCGATGCCAGACAATATTTTGCGGTTATTGATCTTGATGGAAAAATCTTTCAGACCCAATTTACTTAGTGCTTCATCATAAATCAGCACAAACTCGGCTTCGTTCAGCAAGCTTGGGGAACCAACAACATCGGCATCACACTGATAAAATTCGCGGTAACGCCCCTTCTGTGGGCGGTCAGCACGCCATACAGGTTGAATTTGAAATCTTCTGAAGGGAAAAGACAGCTCACTGTGATGCATCACCACATAACGAGCAAAGGGAACTGTTAGATCATAACGAAGTGCTTTTTCACTAATTTCAGTAATGATGGATTGTGAGTTTTTGTTTCGCAATTTTTCTCCATCAGCTTTGGCTAGAAAGTCGCCTGAATTTAAAATTTTAAAAATAAGCTTATCTCCTTCATCGCCATACTTACCCGTTAGCGTAGAAAGATTTTCCATGGTTGGTGTTTGAATTTCCTGGTAACCATATTTTTTAAAAACAGATTTGATCGTATCAAAAATATAGTTGCGCTTCACCATTTCCACCGGTGAAAAATCTCGCGTTCCTTTCGGGATTGCAGGTTTAATCGTTGCCATGCGGCGAAGGTACTAAAATCCGAATATTTTAGCTTCTGATATCTTCCACCAGCGAACGACATGCTTTATCGATCAGATGATAAACGGGTTCAAATAGTGAGTCATCATAATAGGGATCTGGAACGTCGGTATATTTTATCAAAAGTGATACTCGTTTTTTATCTTCCTCATCGCGGGCAAGCGACAAAATAGTTTCCAAATTATCTTTATCCATGGCATAAATATAGTCGTAGTGTGCAAAATCATTTTGGCTGAACTGCCTACCACGTTGTTCTGAAATATCTATTCCATATTTTTTTGCCACAGCGATCGAGCGCTTATCAGGAGCAGAGCCCACATGCATATTGCTCGTGCCAGCAGAATCAATATCCCAATCGAGTTCTTCTTCTCTGACCAACTGCTCCATAATACCATGCGCCAGCGGCGAACGACAAATATTACCTAAACAAACCATTAATATCTTCATCGATTTTTAACTAGCAAATAGTTGATTTAACAAAGCCACCAAACGCACCCCATTCTTTGTAAGAGTTGCTGATTGAAGGTAGAAATACCATCATAGTTATACTTTAAAGTGCAATTTATCAAAATTGCTTTTGGAACTTGATAAAAATCAAACAGCCAATTACTAAAATGTCTTTCAGCCCAAGATGCACGTTGATATTGGGTCGTGACATCATATGTATTTCAATTGATAGATTTAGGGATACAGTTTATTCTTTGCCTTAATCTCAATGAGAATGACACATGCTGCGACATATCCCGAAGAGAAAGACTATCATTTTTGCACTTTTTAAGTGCAAAGGTTTTCACATATTGTCCAATATGATAACAACCTGATATTTTTTGCTTGAAATTCGATTTAGTAAATGTACCATTCAAAGACAATGTATCATTGCTTACTGAATAAACTCCTTTCACATATTCTGTCCAGCGTCCATTATTAAAACAGCTGTCGGGATACATATTAGCCTTTGCATGCGTATCGAGCGTAAGATAAAATGAATCGCAAGTAAACTTAAATGTATGTAATGTATACTCCAACAATTGATCCTGATACAGGACCTGCTCCTCCGACCAAATACCCTGCAAATAAATTGCACCCCTCCCCTGCACATTTGGATTGAATTTGCACGAAAAAAACGTAAAAATAATGCAGAAGAAAATAAAATAAAAAATTCGCATATACATCTTGTACTAGAGTCGTCAATCAATCATTTTTCGTTCGGCAAACATTGACAAAAAAAACCAATTATACACGAGGTTGTAATCTTTTATTAACACCCGCATGTACAAATACGAAGCAAAGATAAACGATCAGATGAAGAGGCTCATCATCATTCAAAATCAATAAAAACAAACCTATTCAACACTGCAAATTTCGAACGAATAACAAAATGGTATAATAACCCTCGGACAATCCTTCCAATCGAGTGTTGTCTCGCACTAGTCCACAGTAAGAGCCTGTTTAAAAATGAAAAAGGAATAATATTATAGGGCTGAAAAGCGATTGGAAATAGTCTTTTTTGTTGTGACGAAACTTCAAAAAAATGTATCCAACCGATTTATCAGAATCCCAGTGGCAATTTATTAAAAAGACGTTACAGTTAGACCAAAGAAAACGAAAGCATAGTTTACG
>CAIOLR010000427.1 GCA_903859135.1 uncultured bacterium
TAAGCCAGTGGCCGTAGTTTTTCCCAAACTTGACAACAAATAATCTGTGTATAAATCTCTAATCTTCGCTTTGTCCATCTTGCAAAAATAGTCTATCATATAAATATGAAAAATAGGGGCTGCGTAACATCAGTTATTTAAGTCGATCTAAAGCAATATTCAATTCTAGCACATTCACCACTGGTGGGCCAAACAAACCTAATAATGGTTTTTGGGTATACTTTTCTACTAATTGCGTGATTGGTGATTCCGAAATATTTCTTGCTTTGGCAACACGTTTCACTTGGACCGCTGCTGCATTTGGCGAAATATGTGGATCTAATCCGCTACCAGATGCGGTAACCATTTCAGTGGGGACATCTTGTTTGGTTAAGTAAGGATGATGAACTAAAAAACGATCTACTTTTATTTGTACATCTTTTAAATGATCTGGGTTACTAGGGCCTTTGTTGCTTCCACCTCCACTTGCAGCGTTATAATTTACAGCAGAGGGCCTACTCCAGAAATAATTATTTTTTGTAAAAGATTGACCTACTTTTTGGAAGCCTACCATTTTCCCATTCATCTCAATGGTTTCTCCTTTGCCTTTGCAAGGTGCAAATTGTGCAATGCCAGTAATAGCCAAAGGATAGAGTACGGAAAAGAATAGTAAACACAACAGAGTGAGCTTGATGGCTGAAAATATGTTCTTCATGTTTTACTGTGATTTGATTGTTTTTGGACTATTATATAAACACCGATACCATTAAGTCAATTAATTTGATGCCTATAAATGGAATGATAATACCCCCTAATCCATAAATCAACAAATTTCTTTGCAGGATGGCACTTGCTCCAATAGGCTTGTAAGCCACCCCCTTCAATGCAATGGGAATCAATATAGGAATGATGATGGCATTAAAAATTACAGCGGAAAGAATGGCACTTTCTGGGCTGTGCAAATTCATAATATTCAAACCCTGCAAAGCTGGGATGGAAGCAATAAATAAAGCTGGGACAATCGCAAAATATTTAGCTACATCATTGGCGATAGAGAATGTGGTGAGTGTTCCTCGGGTCATCAATAGTTGTTTTCCTATTTCTATGACCTCAATTAGTTTGGTTGGATCATTGTCCAAGTCGACCATGTTCCCTGCTTCTTTGGCGGCCTGGGTGCCACTGTTCATGGCAACGCCTACATCTGCTTGGGCCAAGGCTGGGGCATCATTGGTCCCATCACCCATCATGGCAACTAGCTTCCCTCCTTGTTGTTCTCTGCGGATATATTCCAGCTTATCTTCAGGCTTTGCTTCCGCGATAAAATCATCCACACCAGCTCTTTCAGCAATGAATTTTGCAGTGAGTGGATTATCACCCGTCACCATAACCGTTTTGACACCCATTTTGCGTAGGCGATCAAAACGTTCGCGTATTCCAGTCTTAATAATATCTTGCAACTCGACTACCCCTACTACTTTTTCATTTTCGGAAACCACGAGTGGGGTTCCTCCATTGCTTGATATTTTTGTTACTTGTTCAGAAACATCATTGGGGAAATCATTCCCAGCTTGTTCTGTCAATTTTTTGATGGTGTCAAAAGCTCCTTTTCGGATACGTCCACGCGCACAATCGATACCTGAGCTCCTAGTTTCTGCCGAAAATTTGATGAATGTAAATTTTGAGGAAGAAGTAATTTCTTTTTTAATCTGCTCACTATTGATGGAATGTCGCTCACCCAATTCAATAATTGATTTTCCTTCGGGTGTTTCATCTGCTATCGAACTGAGGATAGCACATTGAATAAAGTGTTTTTCATCAATCTGATTGGCAGGATAAAAATGGGTGGCTTTTCTATTTCCGATAGTAATTGTTCCTGTTTTATCCAGTAACAACACGTCAATGTCTCCAGCAGTTTCTACCGCTTTGCCCGATTTGGTAATCACGTTGGCTCGCAATGCTCGATCCATCCCCGCAATGCCAATGGCGGACAGTAGGCCTCCAATCGTTGTTGGAATCAAACAAACGAACAATGAAATAATCGCGGCAATACTAATGGGTGTTTTTGCGTAATGAGCAAAAGGTTCCAGCGTGATACAAACGATGATAAAAATGATTGTAAAAGCTGCCAATAGAATGGTTAGTGCAATTTCGTTTGGTGTTTTCTGCCGACTTGCACCTTCTACGAGGGCAATCATTTTATCTAAAAAATTTTCGCCTGGCTGTGTGGTTACCACCACTTTAATTTGATCGGATAACACTTTAGTCCCACCGGTGACACTACTTTTATCTCCCCCAGCTTCGCGAATCACGGGTGCCGATTCTCCTGTGATCGCACTTTCATCAATACTCGCTAGTCCTTCGGTAATTTCGCCATCGGTAGGAATCAGATCCCCCACTTCACAAAAGAACACATCTCCTTTTTTTAATTGTGATGAGGGTACTGTTTGTAATTGTCCATTTTCAAGTATCAATTTCGCGGGCGTTTCTTCTCTTGTTTTTCGCAGGCTATCTGTCTGTGCTTTTCCTCTTGCTTCGGCTAGGGCTTCTGCAAAATTGGCAAAGAGTACGGTGACTAACAGGATCAAAAATATAGTCAGGTTATACGCAAAACTTGGGGAAGCATTTGCATTAAAAAATGAGCGAATTGTTTCGACAAGCATAACTGCCGTACAAATTTCGACTACCAACATGATGGGGTTTTTGATCAACAATCGAGGATCGAGTTTGATAAAAGATTGCTTGAGTGAATCTTTTACGAGTGTGCTATCGGATAGATGGGGACTGTTCATATTGGATTTTAGTATTTGATTACCATGATGACGTGTTTTAGTTCTCGTATACCACGCACGAGACATGAATAATGGAAAATTAGCTGCTATGTATGCTAAAATATTCGGCAAATGGGCCAAGTGCCAATGCAGGAAAGAAGGATAATGCAGCAATAATAAATATGACCACAAATACCATCACGCCAAAAATGGGTGTATCCGTTTGTAAAGTACCTGCACCTTCAGGTATATATTTTTTCTGTGCCAACAATCCTGCAATCGCTAATGGACCAATGATCGGTAAGTATCGGCTGAGCAGGATTACCATTCCTGTGGATATATTCCAGAATGGGTTATTGGCGGTTAGGCCTGCAAACCCACTTCCATTGTTTGCTGCACTGGAGGTGTATTGATACAGCATTTCCGAAAAACCATGGTAGCTCGGATTGCCCAGCCAACCCGTAGCTTTTCCATTAAACCAATAGCCCATCGCGGTGTTATGTGCCACGAGGTAAGACGCCAGAGCTGTTCCGGATAAAATTAATAAAGGGTGAAGTATGGCAATAATGGCGGCTATTTTCACTTCTCGAGCCTCTACTTTTTTACCTAAAAATTCAGGCGTTCGTCCAACCATCAAGCCCGAAATAAATACTGCCAAGATGATAAAAACGTAAAAGTTTAAAAATCCAACACCAACCCCACCATACAATGAATTGACCATCATGCCCAACATCGCCAAGCCACCTGTTAATGGTGTAAAACTGTCGTGCATACAATTTGTTGAACCGTTCGAAGTAACAGTGGTGATGATGCCCCAAAATGCGGACGCAGCGGAACCTAAACGAATTTCTTTCCCCTCCATACTTCCCAATGTTTGGTCAATTCCCATTTTGGTGATGGCTGGATTTCCTTTCATTTCTTGCATCACAGCAGGAACTAGAAGCATTAAGAAGCCAATGGTCATCACACCAAAAACCATCCATGCTAATTTTTTACGATTCAAGTAATAGCCCAAAGCAAAAACCATGGAAATGGGAATCAAGATGATTAAAATACTCTCGACTGCATTGGTGAGGTAGCTTGGATTTTCTAAAGGATGCGCCGAATTGGTGCCAAAAAAACCACCACCGTTTGTACCTCCTTGTTTGATTGCAATCATGGCTGCCGCTGGTCCCCTCGAAACTTGAACGGTATCACCTTGCAAGGTGACCATATGCGCTTTCCCTTCCCAAGTCATGGGAACACCACTAAATACGAGTAGGATGGCTGCAACAAAGGAGATAGGAAATAATATTCGCGTGCAGCTTTTAATGAAGTAATTGTAGAAGTTGCCCAATTTTTCTGTTTGCCTCTCTTTCATGGCATTAAATACCATGGCACACGCTGCCATGCCTGTTCCTGCACTTACGAATTGAAAGAACATCAATGCAGCTATTTGGCCTAAATAACTCATACTAGTTTCGCCCGAGTAAGCTTGCAAATCGCAGTTTGCTAGGAACGAAATGGTGGTATTAAAAGCCAAATCAGGGGACATGGAAGGATTGCCATCTGGGTTCAGTGGCAACCAACCTTGGTTCATTAAAATAAAAAGACAGAAAAAAAACCAAATTAGATTAATAGTTAACAGGGCATACAAGTGCTCTTTCCAGTTCATCTCATCATGGGGGTCTATGTCACTTATTTTAAAAAATATTTTTTCTAAAGGACCTAATACGGGATCTAAGAATGTTTTATCGCCTGCATAAATTTTTGCGATATATTTTCCCAAGGGTATTGCCAATAGCACTGTAGCGAGAAACATGCTCAGGATGCCAATTATTTCTGTATTCATCTTTTAGGTAGGGTTAGAATTTTTCTGGTTTGAGAAGAACATACACGAGGTATGCAAAAACCACAAGCGATAAAACAAGAAGTGCTTCCATAGCTATTTAAAATTTTTCAAAAAATTGAACGGACTTAAAACAGATCGCAAACAAGGCTACTGTTAAGATAATGAGCATGAGTGCTGCCATATTGGTATTTGATTTTGATCTCTGAAAAATTCTGGAAAGCAGGTAATCGGTGTCATTTTTTCAAAAAAAATGTTGTACTAAGAGTTTGCCAAAATGATAATATTTTTTTACTAAAAAAATATTTTATCTCGAATGATACTTCTTTAATTTTCGATACTGAGTGTAATTACTAAACCAACCAATTCGGCTGTTTCTGTTGTATTACCCTTTGTATAATGTGTGCGTTTGTAGGGATGTGGTCGGGGGACTACTTTTCGGGGGACTACTTTTTCAGAATCTTCCTTAACTGATAAAATACCCGGTCGAATACGCTAAGCTCTTCGGTGATAATGTTGGCCAAACCTTGCATTTCTTCTTTGTATTCGAGCTGTTTATGATAGGAGGTGGTTAAGTTGTTGGGAAGTGAAACCTCAATCGCATACGTTTCATTTTGGGGCATCTTTGAAATGTTTTTCACGCGGCCACTTAAGGTGCCATACTCTTGATACACGTAGTTATTGAGTTTGATATTGACCTCTTGCCCGACTTTTACTTTGCCGGAATTTTGGACAGGCAACAATAGCTTTGCAATCACTTTTTGCTTTTCGGAGGGTACGATGCTCAATATTTCATCGCCTTGTTTTAGGTTTTGATGGATACTCCAATAGTTGAACAAGGAAACACTGCCATTAATAGGGGCTTTGATCAAATAGGTTTGTTCCCAGGTTTCAATCTGTGATTTCAGCGCTTGCATGCTTTGATTCAATGCTTGTTCGTGTTTTTTATTTTCTTGATACGCCTGATTTTCTAATTGCAATTTGGTTTTTTGGAGATTGTGGATCGCGAGTTCATTGTTGATGTTCGCAATTTTAACGCCCTCATACATTCGTTTGGTAGATAAATGCTCTCGTTTTTTATCCTCGTATTCTTTGGAACTAATGGACGCATGTTGGAACAGTTTATGATACCGATTATGATCTTTCTCAATCAGTGCCAACTCGTCCTTGTACATACTTTCTTGATTTTCGTATTTGCCTTGCAACAGCTGATAGGCCGAAAGCTCTTTGTTGATGATGGCGATTTCTTTTTCTTGTGGGCTAATCTTTAGTTGCAGTTTATACGCGTTGTAGCTTTTTAAAAATGCGAGGAAGTCGGGTGTCAAACTGCCCATCTGCAATGAGTCGTTAACATTTATTTCTAGAGGTGTTCTTGTTTTTAATTGGCTTTGCAGCGTTTCCATCAATCGGACCACCTTGTTTACATCTGGATACTTCACCGAATTTTCAATCACCATTAATACCGCTCCTTTTTGTACTAATTGATTGTTTCTTACATTCAATTCCGTGATTTTGCCGTTTGTTTTGGCGATCAATGTCGCGGGTGGATTGGTGGTGGTGATGGTGGTTTTTGCCGAAAGGGTATCCGAATATTTGATAAAAAATGATAGGCTAAGCATCAATACGATGATCAGAAAAATGACGGATATCCCCCAACGTACTATCCATTTTGGAACAGCAGTGAGTAATTCGTTGACTGCTTCTGTTTTAATTTCTATTTCCTCGGTCATGATTTAACTCCCTAGTTCCAATTGATTTTTTACTAATTCGTAGTTATGCACCCTTGACGGCGGCTAGTTCGGTATGGTGACCCATTTCTACTATTTTCCCTTGATCTAAAACAATGATTTGATCGGCATTTTTAACCGTACTTAAACGGTGTGCAATCACCAAAACAGTTTTGCCTTTAAAAAACTGATTCAGATTATTCATGATCACCCGCTCATTGTTGGCATCCAATGCGCTGGTTGCTTCATCAAAAAATAAATAATCAGGATTTTTATAAACGGCACGTGCAATTAAAATGCGTTGCTTCTGGCCCGTACTTAATCCGATGCCTTCCATCCCTATTTTGGTATTGTACCGTAGCGGAAGGGATTCAATATGTTCTTTGATATTGGCAATTTTTACAGCGTGCAGTAATTTTTGTTTATCGATATCATCTTCGCCGACAGCAATATTGCCAGCGATGGTATCCGAAAAAATAAACCCTTCCTGCATCACCACCCCACATTGATTGCGCCAGGCGGTGGGTGATATGGTATTTAGATCTTGATGTGCCAAATGGATTTCGCCAGTATTGGGTTCGTAAAACTTGAGTGCTAGTTTCATCAAGGTCGTTTTGCCGCTTCCACTGGTGCCCACAATAGCGGTTACTTTATTGGCGGGAATGGTTAGATCCAGATTTTTTAAAATCATATCGCGATGCATCCCGACATATTGGAAGGATACGTCTTTAAATACAATTGATGCATCGGGATCAACATCCGTGATTTCGTTGGATGTTGATTCTTCATTTTGTTTGTTGTGAATTTCAGACAAACGTTCTAAACTCAATTTGGCATCTTGTAAATGTTGCGTAAAACTGACCAGCTGCATAATCGGACTGTTTAATTGCCCAATGATATAACTGATGGATAGCATCATCCCCAAAGTGATTTGTCCGTCAATAACCAGCTTAGCGGCCAAAAAAGTGATGAAAATATTTTTCAGCTCATTGATCAGATTGGAACCTTCATTTTGGGTTTGTTCTAAGGCCAATCCTTTTAAATTAATTTTAAACAGACGTACTTGGATGTTTTCCCATTGCCAGCGTTTTTGTCGTTCGGCATTGTGCAGTTTAATTTCCTGCATGCCTGTAATAAGCTCCATCACTTTACTCTGATTTTGGGAATTTTGAGTGAAGCGCTTAAAATCTAAATCGGCTCGACGCTTTAGGAAAAATAAAATCCAAACAAAATAAAGTGCACTCCCCATAGCGAACACCGCAAAAATGGTGACGTTATAATAAGCCAACACACAACTGAACACCATTAAATTGACAAACGAGAATAAAATATTGAGCGTACTGGATGTTAAAAAGCTTTCAATACGTTGATGATCATCAATACGCTGCATGATATCGCCCGTCATCTTGGTATCAAAAAAAGAAATAGGCAGCTTCATCAGCTTCACAAAAAAATCGGAAACGAGTGAAATATTGATCCGACTGCTGATGTGCATCAGTATCCAACTCCGAATAATCTCGATCGTAGTTCGCCCAAAAAATAGCATCAGCTGTGCAAACAGAATCAGATAGATGAATTTGATATCGTTGTTTTGCACCCCAATATCCACAATGCTTTGCGTCAGAAATGGAAATATCAGCTGTAACAAACTTCCTGCAAGCAAGCTGATCACCAATTGGACTAACAGCTTTTTATAGCGAAATAGGTATTTGAATAAAAAGGAAAATCCTTTTGGCTTTGTGACTACTTTATCCGAAACAGACTCCTCCTCGTCAAACTCGGGACTGGGCTCCAATAAAAGTAAAATACCTTTAGGTCCATCACCAGCCCAGGATTTTAAAAATTCGGCCTTGGTATATTTCAGTAATCCGTGACTGGGATCGGCAACAAAAACAGTATCATGCTTGATTTTATAAACCACGACAAAATGCTGCTGATTCCAATAGGCGATGCAGGGGAAAGTAGCGTCCTCCACCATCTGCTCAAATGTGACTTTGACACCTAGCGTCCGGAATCCAATTTTTTCGGCGGCATTGCTGATTCCTAAAATGCTACTTCCTTCGCGTGTGGTTTGGGCGAGCTCTCGGAGTTCTTGTAAGCTGATTGCTTTGCCGTAGTATTTGGCCACCATGCGCAAGCAGGTGGGGCCACAGTCCATGTAATCGGGTTGTTTGTAGAATGGGAAATTCATTTAGTGCGTATTGAGATTGGGGAATTAAATATTATTCTGTCCATAGAGTGAAGCGTCAGCGTCTCTACGGATTGGCGAATGAAAAGGAGTCTTTCGACTCCCGCGCGTAGGCCATTAAACATAATCGATCTGAATTAACCCATCTGCATCATCATAGTAATTAATCGCTGAAGAATAGATAAAATCACTTTCATTCCTTACAAGACCAGCACGCAAAGGATTTTGATGTAAATACTTCATTCGTGAATCTAAAATTTCGTTGGTGCTGCATTCAATTGGATGGTTGTCTTGTTGCCAAAATTGGCAATATTCATTTCTGTTATTTTTCTCTCCTGCTTTTCTAAATATCCAAAGCATCCAGCTTTTTCGACTTTCCTGCTTATTATCCTCGATAGATTTGATGAGTGTGCCTGAAGTGAATTTTTTAAAATCACGCAAGACATCCGATAGTTTGAATGGTTCATCTACAGAAAGAATAAGGTGCAAATGATTGCTCATGATGCACCACGCATGTATCTTAAGACCTTTGTTTCTTTGGCAAAATTTTAAACTATCAACCACAATATCAGCGTATTCTTTACGCGTAAATACATCAATCCATTGCACAACGGCAAAAGTAATGAAGTGGACTGCTTGTTGGTTGCTGATATGGTAACCTCGTTCTGGCATTTGAAAACTGTATTTGCTATTTATAATTAGGGAGTCGAAAGACTCCACTTTATTGTTTTATCCGTAGAGACGCTTCGCTTAACTCTATGGACAGACTAAGGATTCTGACCATTTTTTCTTGCTTTTTTCTCTCCCAACCAAAGACTTGTAATGCCGATACAACAAATCATATACCAGCATTTCATAGGTTCGTTGTCGTGCTTTGAAAATACGGTTGATCATCATGTGGGTATAGCTAGCAATTAAATTAGTGAGCGAAACCTGTAATTGATTATTGTTTTGAAGTGCTAAAATTTGATCCGCTAGCGGCTGTAGTTGATTGCTTTTCCATTCCAGTAGATCCATTAATGGACGTATTTCGCGTGTAGCATCTCGTTCTCGATTCAAAATATCATCTACTTGCTTGCGTACATGTCGGAATTTAGTATCCAACTGTATTTTTAGGCCCTTGCTTTCGCTGTGTTCTCGGATGAATGCATTTTTTAACTGTTCGAGTAAAGCCAATTTTTCGTTCCCGTTCAACTTGAAATGATCTAAAAATTCATCCACACTTCGCACAGCAAATTGCCATCTAATTTGTTCGCCTTCCTCGCCTTCAATTGCATCTAGCAGCTGAAGTGTTGCAAGGCTATCTGTAAAAAAAATAGATTCCGCAATTTCAATGGAGTTGAAACCATAGCGTTCTAATTCGCGTCGGTAGGTGTCCGTTTGAATTTTGATGATTAAACCTTGTTCTGCATAGGGCTCAATAGATTGATTCACCTTGGTGATCACCTCGCCCAGCTTGTTCATATCCGAAATGTGAAAGCGTACGCGAAGATGCAAATCAGGATCGGCATAGCGGATAAAGAAAAACTGATCGATCCATTCCAGCCTCATCAATTCATCTACCAATGGTCGGATCACATCCGCTAATAATTGATCGGCAGTTTTAACCCCACAATAAAATTTATAGTACAGCCACTCGCTGCCAATGCTAAAACTGCGTTGAAGGGGTTCAATTAAACCATTGTCAATTATTTTTGACAATTCTGCACTTAGAACCTTATCCTGCTGGAAGTTTTGGCTGAGACCAATGGCAATAAATTCATTCGTATATCCATTTTTTGCGCCATCTTGAATCAATAAATGATCCTGATTGAACAAAAACTCCTCCAATATGATTTGGTCCTTTTTTTTAATTCTAGTGATCAACATTTTCAGACTTAACTCATCTTCGAAATTGATCAGTAATTCATTATCGCCTTCTGCTAAAACCACCTGTGTAGGAATGTTCCATTGGGTTCGCCATTCGGCGATTTTTTTTAAATAATCGGGGGTTTTGTCATACAACAAAACCTGCAAATCAGATTTCTGCAATTGCCATTTTGCACGTGCGAGTATTACATTTTTATATTCGGCACGAGGCAGGAATTTGTAACTGCTACTTAAACTTCCCCAATTAAAACCGAATCCTGATTTCTCAAAATGCTGTGTTTGTAAATCGCACAAAAACTGATACACAGGCAAGGCGATAAATGAATAATTATGTGCCGTGCTTAATCGGGGGATGATTTCTTTGTTTAGTTTTTTGGAACGGAGGATGATTTTGCCATTTTTTACCGAAACCATCAAATCGGCTACTTGAATTTGGTTTTCGGCGGGCATGGCTGATTTTCCCAAATACGGAATCTCATAATTTCTCAGAACGGGGCGCAACAAAATATTGCCTATTCTACTTTCGGGCAAATGAACAATTTCGGCCAATATTTTATCGGGATGATTATTTTGTTCATGGGTTGTGATATCGCTAATCATTTGATTGATTTTATCATCGCCATGCGCAAAACGACCCAATAAGTTGGCTGCACTGGAACCGCCGCAGCTTTGTAAATATATTTTCTGATGATCAATCACCCGAAACATCACGGCTAAGGTATCGGGCAAACGATCGGTACGTGTGCCCATTTCTTTGCTATCGGCGTTGGTAAATGATACGCTGTAAACACCCTTTTGGGTGGCTTGAATCAGTTGCTCGTGCAAAAATTGTTGTTGTTTATTCCAATTGATCGTGGATGATTGCTCTCCTGTTATTGGAATATGCATATCATCTAAAAAGGTATTCACTCCGTATGTATCTTTCCTGGTATAACCAATACCAGTTTCGGTATCCAATATTTCTAACAAAGGAATTTCAGCATCTTCATATTGATTGTAAAAATTTTCTTTGAACTTTTTAAGGCTTGCGTTTTCCTCTTTTGATGAAAAATGGTTTAAAAAATCGACCGCGTCTAACAGCTGTTGCTGGATACCCTTGTCGAGCGATGCGATGGAAGGTGTTTGATATAAATCGGTTTGAAATAATTGATTTTCTTCAATCGGGGTACCGAGTGTTTGTAAATGATGATAGATGGAGCGATAAGCCGAAATATCATTTCCTATTTGTTGGTCGATAATTGCGATTTGAGCTTGCGTGGCTTCCAAGCTTTCTATAATCGAATGTACTTCGGCATCATTCGTGTCAATTGCTTTTAAGGAACGAATGAGTTGATAGATAAACTCATCCCCAGTGACTGCTGGCTCCAATTCGCTTACCAATAGTTGACTTTGAATCAATTCTTTGATAAAGCTTGTTGCCTCCTCGAGGGTAACTTCATCATCGACCAAAAGAGATGCCAGCTCATGGATGCATGCACCCTTTTGAGCATGCATCAACACTATTTGTAAATAATCGGAATCATCCACACTGCTGATTTGATGGATGCGTCGGTTGTTGATGTATTTATATTCTACATAGCGGATGGTTTCGCCAAAAGCATATAAACTATTGTTCGGATAAAAACGCAACAAAGGCAAGAGGACAGCGTGTGTATTTAACCGCTGTGCCAATGCGCACAGATAATTCATGTCCAAACGCGTGTGCCGTTTACTGGAATCATCTAGTGTGATTTTACTTGCATCGCCCCAATTCCCAACGCCACATGCGGCAAACAAGCCATAAGGTGTACACCGACTTTGCATGCGTGTATAATACTTATATAGCGAGATTACCAGTTTCTGAATCGCTTTCTCTTCTTTTAATTCATGGGTATGCCATTTAATCAATTCATCATACAATACGGGCGAGGCTAGGTAAATGGCTTCTTTAAAAAAAGGTTGCTTCGTGAATTCGAACAGCTCTTGTGTTGATAATGGACGAGCTTGTAAGGGAAGAATAGGTGTTCTGAAGATAAATTGGGGATGGAAGTGGGAGGGTTTGTTCACGGGTATATAAGATTTACAGCTAGATTAAAGTGTGAAAAGTAGATCAATGCTGCATTGATCTGTTTTTTGATGATACTTATCAGTAAGCGCTTAGTTCATTACACATATTGCTACAGTTGCCACTAACAATAGAGCGGGCTTTAGCGGGACTATTATGTGCGATATTATTTGTAACGCTACGGTTATTTAGTCGGTCCTCAAAAAGTGATTTTTAATTTTTGGGGATAAAAAAAAGTGCAGGCAGAAAAGAATAAGTCTTGAAAA
>CAIOLR010000428.1 GCA_903859135.1 uncultured bacterium
AACCTAATCAAAACTTAAAAAGCCTCCCTGATGTAGGAAGGCTTTTTAAGTTTTGATTAGCAAAGATGAATTACATCATTCCACCCATGCCACCGCCCATTGGAGGCATTCCAGCACCAGCAGCTTTTTCATCTTCTGGATCATCTGCCAACACACATTCGGTAGTTAGCAACATGGCAGCAATAGAAGCAGCATTTTCTAATGCAACGCGACCTACTTTAGTTGGATCGATTACACCTGCTCCGATTAAGTTTTCATACACATCTGTACGTGCATTGTAACCGAAATCTGCTTTTCCTTCTTTTACCTTTTGTACTACGATAGAACCTTCAATACCTGCATTTTCGCAAATTTGACGTAATGGCTCCTCAATAGCACGTTTGATAATTTGTATACCTGTATTTTCGTCTTCATTGGCACCTTTCAACGTAGCCAAGGCTTCGATCGCACGGATAAAAGCTACACCACCACCAGCAACTATACCTTCTTCAACCGCAGCACGTGTTGCATGTAATGCATCATCTACACGGTCTTTTTTCTCTTTCATTTCTACTTCTGTAGCAGCACCCACGTACAATACAGCAACACCACCAGCTAATTTAGCTAGGCGTTCTTGTAGTTTTTCTTTATCGTAATCAGACGTTGTTGATTCAATTTGTGCTTTGATTTGATTCACACGCGCCTTGATATCTTCTGATTTACCTGCTCCGTTGATTACGGTAGTATTGTCTTTATCAACTACGATTTTCTCTGCTTGTCCTAAGTAAGACAGATCTGCATTTTCTAACTTAAATCCTCTTTCTTCAGAAATAACAGTACCACCAGTTAGGATCGCAATATCTTCTAACATCGCTTTACGACGATCACCAAAGCCAGGAGCTTTCACAGCCACTACTTTCAATGAACCACGAATTTTATTAACAACCAATGTTGCCAATGCTTCACCGTCCAAATCTTCAGCAATGATCAATAATGGTTTTCCTGTTTGTACTTGTTTTTCCAACACAGGAAGCAATTCTTTCATCGAAGAGATTTTTTTGTCGTAAATCAAGATGTAAGGATTTTCCAACTCTGCTTCCATTTTGTCTGCGTTGGTTACAAAGTAAGGTGATAAGTAACCGCGATCAAACTGCATACCTTCTACCGTTTTCATTTCAGTTTCAGTACCTTTTGCTTCTTCTACAGTGATCACACCATCCTTACCCACTTTAGCCATTGCATCAGCGATCAACGTACCAATAATTTCGTCGTTATTTGCTGATATAGATGCTACTTGTTTGATTTTGTTGTTATCAGCACCAACCGCTTGAGATTGTGTTTTCAAGTTACCGATCACTGCAGCAACCGCTTTATCGATACCACGTTTCAAATCCATTGGATTTGCACCAGCAGCTACGTTTTTGATACCCGCCGTTACAATCGCTTGCGCTAAAACAGTAGCAGTTGTTGTACCATCACCAGCAAGATCAGCCGTTTTTGAAGCAACTTCTTTCACCATCTGAGCACCCATGTTTTCAAGGGCGTCTTTAAGTTCAATTTCTTTTGCTACCGTTACACCATCTTTTGTGATCACAGGTGAACCAAATTTTTTGTCAATGATTACATTACGACCTTTTGGTCCTAAAGTGACTTTAACCGCATTAGCAAGAATATCAACACCTCTTTTTAGTGCATCGCGAGCTTCAACATTGTATTTAACTTGTTTTGACATTTTAAGATTTTTTTTTAAAAATGAATTAATTAAGACAATTGATCTAACAATTACAAAACTGCGAAGATATCAGTCTCGCGCATGATCAAGAGTTCTTTTCCATCATACGTAATTTCTGTACCAGCATATTTGCCATATAAAACTTCGTCGCCAACTTTAACTGTCATTGGCTCATCCACTTTGCCATTACCAACTGCGATCACTTTACCTCTCTGAGGTTTTTCTTTAGCAGTATCAGGAATATACAATCCTGAGGCAGTTTTTTCTTCAGCAGGAGCAGCTTCTACCACTACTCGGTCTGCAATAGGTTTAATCGTTAATGCCATAAACGTGATTATGTTTTTTTAGTTAAAAATTGAATTTTTATTAAACTCCTATAGTCACTAATTGTGCCAAAGCAATAGATGACCCTTTCATTGTCAAAATTTCATTTATTTCTTGTGATCCATTGAAAAAATATTTTCACAAAATGCCAAGCTGGCAGCTTCTATGTCAACGGGCACCACTCCCACTAAGTGCACCATAAAAAAAGGCCCCCTAACATATAGGAAGCCTTTTCATAAACCATCAATAGATGGGATTATTTCTTTGTGCTATCACTTGGTGATGGAAGTATTGGAGGATTTGCTACAGGAGCCGTTGTGTTAATTTGCTTCTGTATGTCACTACCCTCTTCATTAACGGCACCATCCTTAGGTATGGTCACATTAATTAACAAAGCAATAACCATAAGTGAAACGGTTAATATCCAAGTGCCTTTTTCGAGAAAATCACCCGTACGTTGTACCCCCATAATATTATTTGAGCCCGAAAAGCCAGATGAGAGCCCTCCTCCTTTTGGATTCTGAATCAAAACGATCAACACCAATAACACGCAGGCCATGATGGCTAGGATAACTAAAGCGTAGTACATATCTTATTTGTTTAATTTTTTTTCCAGATTATCAATCAATTGGGCAAAGTACGCGCTTTTTTCGGGGAATTTCAAACTTAATTTTTTATACGTATCAATGGCCTTGTCGAACAGCATTTGCCCAGTGTAAATTTCAGCCAAAGTTTCTGAAACCAAATCATTCAAATCTTGAGCACTCTGGCGAGCCTTATTTTCTATGCTCAAATTCTCCGGTTTAGGTGGCTTAATTTGTGGATCTTCTTGAATAAATTTATCTAAAACGGATTCTTCTTTTCGTTTGAAAGTCAAATGATTCACATCTACACCCTGATTCTCTAAATCCTTCAGGGGGGCAGATTGCTGATAAAAAATATTTTCAGCAATCTGATGACCTAAGCCCTCTGTCGCATGCTTTTCAGTATCAGCTAAGTCTGATTGAAGCTTCAGATACGGCTGGTAAATGCCCGAGTGTTCTTTTCTGGTTTTGTTGAGCCACCATAAAAATGAGTAGGGCATTTTATCATCATCGTATTTTGAAACTTCGTGATGATCCAATTCCAATACCTTTTTCTCCATCATCGCATCTTCATCCATTTGTTGCTCCACATTTATTGGTTTTTCAACCACATCCGCCAATTGTGCTACGGTATCTTCCGAAAGGATATTTTCGATGTCATCCTTTAATTCATGTTCAACAACCACCTCTTCGGAAACAGTTGAACTGTCTTCAATTTCTGAAAATGGCTTATTCGCCATCCTTTCTTCAATCAATGCCCTCGTTTCGGCATGAATGTCTGGTATTGATTGCTTTGCTAAATCCGATACGATGGTGTCTTCGATAAATCCCTTTGATCCATGCTCAATAACGGGCTCGGTAGGACTAGTCGACTTTTCTTCAATTTCTGAAGATGATGTATTCACCAGTCTTTGTTCAATCAATGTTTTTGTCTCAGCATGAATGTCAGGCATTTTATAATCTGATTGCTTACTTAGCTTCTGATTTTCTTCCATTTTCACTGTTAACAATGCCCCTGGACGATTGACTATCATGTGCAACACATTTCTGTCGGGCGAATAAAGCGCTGCTGCTGAAAGCCTTTGATCAAAATCTGCTCCCCCACCTATGGTAGACCTCCCAATGAAAGCATACAAAATTTGACAACATGGAAATTTATTTGATAAAGAAACCAAATATGCTGTATCAGCAGCATTTATTGCTGCTGGATTTAACACGCATTCCGAAAAAACGGTAATCAAACGTTGATTTGTTATCTGTTCCAATTTTCTATTTTATCATCGTGTCCATATCACCAATTAGCAAAAGCTCGATTGAAAATATCTTCCGTTAGTTGTTGATTAATATCTGTTATTAGACTTTGTTCTTGCTGCTCGAACGCACTGCTCACAACTGAAAAGTCCTTAAAACGACTAAAGCTTTGCTCAAAACTCAGCTCTGGTTTTAAGCTATTTTGATATTTCACATTAACCGTGATCGTCAGTCTACTCGTTGTTGACTGCGTATTCCCTTGCACAGCTGTAGCACTCACATTATAACCCGTGATACGCCCCTCAAAACTTGCATCAGTATCAGAAAGTTTGGGGATTAATCGTGATTGATTACGAATACGATCCTCTAGTGCCTTGGTAAACTGCTGGCTCAAATAAGGAACAACAAGTGGCGCATTATTCTCAAAATATTTGATTGAAACTGTCTTCATCGTCTCGGGAATAGAGGCTCCGGAGAAAGAATATACACCACAAGATTGCGTCAAAAAAAGCAATACCACGATCCATAAACTTATTGTTTTTGTTAAAATATACTTCATTCCTTACTAATTCTTCAATTGCTCACCGAGGGAGCCCCCCCTAATTCATGCCCAAGTCTTTTATCTTACGATAAAGCGTCCGTTCAGAAATGCCCAACTCCTCAGCTGCTAATTTACGCTTGCCTTTATATTTTTGGAGGGCTTTCTTGATGAGGTATGATTCTTTTTCTGGCAAGGATAAAGACTCTTCCTCTTCTTCAATGGGCTCCATGGTTTCGAACTCTTTCACAGGCTGATGAATCGTTAATGTATGTGGATCTTTAACCGTCTGCGGAAGTTCAATATCTCGATACAGTTGATTAATCACGTGTTTGTTTTCAGCATATGCAACTGCGTGATCGCCATTCTGAATAATATCAATCACCAGTTTTTTTAATTCTGACATATCCTTCTTCATATCGAAAAGGACCTTGTACAGAATGTCACGTTCAGAAAAATCGTCTTTTTTACCATGATCCAAACGCATTGGCAATGCATGACCCACCTCATTTGGAATGTAGTTCATCATGCTTTGTGCATTTAAATTGCGATTTTTTTCTAAAACAGCGATTTGCTCGGCAATATTTTTCAATTGACGCACATTACCTGGCCAACTATAATTAATTAATAGATGCTGTGCTTCTGCATCTAATTGAACAGAAGGGCTACGATATTTATCTGTAAAATCAGCAATAAACTTGCGAAAAAGCAGATGAATATCGTCTTTTCGTTCCCGAAGAGCTGGTGTTTTCAGCGGAACGGTATTTAATCGGTAATACAAATCTTCTCGAAATTTCCCTTCTCTAACCGCATCAAACACATCTTTATTTGTGGCTGCAACCACGCGCACATTTGTTTTCTGAACCTTAGATGAACCTACACGAATATATTCTCCCGTTTCTAAAACCCGGAGCAAGCGGGCCTGTGTTCCGAGGGGGAGTTCGGCAACCTCATCTAAAAAAATAGTACCACCATCTACTACCTCGAAGTAGCCTTTTCGAGCTTCGTGGGCACCAGTAAATGATCCTTTTTCATGACCAAAAAGCTCCGAGTCGATCGTACCTTCGGGTATGGCACCACAGTTTACCGCGATAAATGCCCCATGTTTACGAGCACTAAGCTGGTGTATGATATGCGAAAACACCTCTTTACCACTACCACTTTCGCCCGTGATCAATACCGAAATATCTGTAGGAGCTACTTGCCTGGCAATATCAATCGCACGATTTAATAGTGGCGAATTGCCGATGATACCAAAACGATTTTTTATATCCTGTACATCCATTCTATTTTTACAATAGGTAGTTTATTAATTGACAATCTTTCCGATCAAGGTAGCTGGGGTACACTTTTCGATCATCACATGCACATAATCTCCCGGTTTAAAACGAGCATCTACGGGAAATACGACAGTGGTGTTTTGTGGATTCTTACCCGCGTAATCGTGGTCTGACTTTTTCGACAAACCATCGATTAATACCTCATAGACATTTCCTATTTGTTTTTGTAAACGCGCGTGAGAACATGCTTGCTGTTTGGCCATCACCTCATTAAATCGACGTTTTTTGACTTCCTCTGGGATATCATCTGCATAACGCTTAGCAGCTAAAGTGCCTGGCCGCTCAGAATATGTATACATGTAAGCAAAATCATATTGCACATGGTCCATCATACTTAATGTATCGCGATGCTCTTCTTCTGTTTCGGTACAAAACCCGATGATGACATCGGTAGAAATCGCACAATCAGGAATAATTTTTTTGATCATATCTACTCTTTCCAAATACCAATCACGCGTATAGGTGCGATTCATCACCTCCAATACACGAGAGTTGCCCGATTGCACTGGTAAGTGAATATGGTTGCAAATATTAGAATATTTCGCCATCGTATGCAGCACCTCATCGGTAATATCTTTTGGATGAGAGGTAGAAAAACGAACACGTAATGTGGGATCGATCAAGGCTACTTGTTCCAAAAGATTGGCAAAATTGGTATGCTCCATCTGATTATTCCCCTCAGCACCTGTCCATTTGTACGAATCAACATTCTGCCCCAGTAAAGTCACCTCATGATAGCCTGCATCAAATAAATCTTGTGCTTCTTGCACAATCGACCGTGGATCACGACTACGCTCCCGCCCACGCGTAAAAGGCACAACACAAAACGAGCACATATTGTCACAACCGCGCATAATCGAAATAAAAGCACTTATTCCATTGCTATTTAACCGCACAGGACTGACATCTGCATAGGTTTCTTCTCGAGAAAGAATTACGTTCACCGCTCGATTGCCATCATCTACTTGATGGATCAAATTGGGTAAATCGCGATAAGCATCAGGCCCTACCACCATATCCACCAACTTTTCTTCTTCCAAAAATTTGGCTTTTAAGCGTTCGGCCATACAGCCCAAAACGCCCACCGTCATACCTGGTTTTTTTTGTTTTACAGCGCCAAATTCTTTCAAGCGATTGCGTACGCGTTGCTCGGCATTATCCCGAATAGAGCAGGTGTTAATAAAAACGACATCCGCTTCTTTATAGTCAGACGTGGTTGCATACCCCATGTCCTGCATAATGGAAGCAACAATTTCACTATCC
>CAIOLR010000429.1 GCA_903859135.1 uncultured bacterium
GCATGCTTATTTCAAATCAATGCTCTTTTTGTGCTCAAATGAACGGAATATTAGCGCTAATCGTGGGGAAAAGTAGTACAAAACAGTAAATGATTTTTTTAAAAAACTAAAAAGTATTCAAGTAAATTTTTGGTGTACCGATGCTTGGAAAGCTTTCAAAGAAGTATTTCCTCTAGAAAGTCATCTAATGGGAAAATGTTTTAGTAAAGTTATTGAGGGTGTAAATACTTCTTTAAGAAATGTTTGCAAAAGATTGATACGCAGAACTACCACTTTTTCTAAGAAACTAATAAATCACTGGTTTGCTGTCAAATTAGTTATGGTTCTCAGAAATTTAAGTTACCACACATTTTAATACACAACCCTACTTTTAATCAATTTATTGTTAACTAAATTTTATATCCAAATCCTGTCGATTATACGATAAGCTAGTCGTAGAAAGGTAAAAACTTTTCTGTCTGTTGGTGCTTTAGTGTAGGATGTGTGATGTTTAAAGATTCACCATTTAAAACGCGTTGATATAAATGGAGGTATTCTTGTGTTTTTTGCTTAATGTCAAAGTTTTTAACGACATAAGTATGGCACACTCCGGGATTGTAGCTAGATGACCGAATATGATGGATTAATTCCCCTCTCGATGCAGATAAGAATCCAACTGATGGTGGCACTAATTCAGGTAGTGATCCGTAAGGAGTACCAAAAATAGGACACCCGAAGTATAAACTTTCAGTAATGGCTATTCCAAAAGGCTCATGCCAGAGGACAGGGAAGATTAGACCTTTAGAGTGACGGAGTATATCGTTCTTTATTTCTCCACCAAGCATGCCAAAAAAATGAACATTCAAATGAGGTGTAAAACGAAAGCCCATTTTGAAATTTAACCGATCTCCTCCAATAACGGCTAACTGTTCTTTGCAAGCATTAGCAATGGAAATAGCTCCTTTAACATTTTTTATGCGCCAGGCCGCTTTTCCTAAAAAATGAAAATAGTTTCTTGATTCATGCATATTGGGATTACCATAATCCTCAAAATCAAGGCCATTATGAACATAGCTTATACTACCATGTCTTTGAGCATGATTTTTAGAAACAAATACACTATTTAATGGAAGTAGTGTTCCGTAGGGAGTTGCACCATGAATGGTATACAGTGTAGGTTGTTTAAGTGGTTCAGTTATTGGACAATGTGCATGTACTATATCTATATAACTTGGGATTTGGCTTTGTATGTTTCGAGCTGGGTCGAATTCAATTACTTGTGCAAAATCTGAATAAGAGCCCTTAGCTACTAAAAAAGTAACTTGATGACCAGCTTTAACCAATGCTTTTCCAAGCCACCAGATAACTCGCTCTGTGCCTCCATATTTTAAGGCTGGAATGGCGGTATTATTGAAAATAAGTATATGCATTTAGAGAAAAAAGGTTGTGCTGTTAAATTTATAATGACATTTTAAAAATAAACAAAGGGGGCGAACTTTGCGTTTGTGGAAATAACAAAAAGTTTTAATTGCCCCTAATCAGTTGTCCGTAGAATTTTTCTGTCTTGTCTTGAAATAGGCTTAAATTTTGTGTAAACCTATTTCAGGACAAGACAGTCATGTACTTAGGCAAGTTTTGTTGAAACGTTGTCTAGCCGTTCTTTCAAGTCTAGTTTATGTTTTCTTGCCGTATCCAATGCAATATCGTATCCCGCATCCGCATGGCGGATCACGCCCATGGCAGGGTCGTTATGTAATACGCGTTGAATGCGACGTTCGGCCTCAGGAGTTCCATCGGCCACAATAACCATACCAGCATGAATGGAATAGCCAATTCCAACGCCTCCGCCATGATGTAAGGAAACCCAGCTGGCTCCACCTGCAGTGTTAATAAGGGCATTCAGGATAGGCCAGTCGGCAATGGCATCAGATCCATCTTTCATGGCCTCTGTTTCCCGATTGGGGGAGGCAACAGAACCTGTATCCAGATGATCACGACCAATCACGAGGGGGGCTTTTACCTTTTTGTTGGCAACTAGTTTGTTAAATGCGATGCCTGCTTTTTCGCGATCACCTTGTCCGAGCCAACAAATACGGGCGGGTAGGCCTTGAAATGCAATGCGTTCTTGTGCCATGGTTATCCATCGATGTAAATCTGTATCTTCTGGAAAGAGTTCCAAAATGAGTTTGTCGGTTTCATAAATATCATGGGGATCACCACTCAAAGCGGCCCATCTGAAGGGGCCTTTTCCTTCGCAAAATAGAGGTCGAATGTAGGCGGGTACAAACCCTGGAAAGTCAAATGCGTTTGTTACGCCGACTTCTAATGCACGTCCACGCAAGTTGTTGCCATAGTCAAAGGTGACGGCACCTCGCTTTTGTAATTCGAGCATTTGTTGAACATGCTTTGCCATGGTTGCATATGAACGTTTGGTATATTCATGAGGGTTTTGTGTGCGAAGTGCTTTTGCTTGTTCAAAATCGAGCCCCTCTGGAAAATAGCCAACCAATGGATCATGGGCGGAAGTCTGGTCTGTTAATATATCTGGAATCGTGTTTCGATCGATCAAGCGCTGTAATAATTCAACGGCATTACACACCACACCTATTGATCGTGCTTTCCCTTCCTTTTTGTATTGCAAAGCTCGATCAATAGCAGTATCAATATGAAATTCTATTTCATCAATGTATCGTGTTTCTATACGTTTTCGAATGCGCCATTCTTCCACTTCTGCGGCGAGACAAACGCCTTCATTCATGGTGATTGCCAAAGGCTGAGCCCCTCCCATTCCCCCTAGTCCAGCAGTGACAGAAAGCGTTCCTTTTAATGAACCACCAAAATTCTGACGTCCAATCGCTGCAAACGTTTCGTAGGTGCCCTGAATGATACCTTGTGAGCCAATATAGATCCACGAGCCTGCAGTCATTTGTCCATACATGGTCAAACCTTTGTCTTCCAAATCATCAAAGTGTTGCTGTGTTGCCCATTTGGGAACGAGTTGCGAATTAGCTATTAACACTCGGGGAGCGTCTAGATGCGTAGGCAAAATACCCACAGCCTTACCCGACTGAATCAATAATGTTTCATCATTTTCCAGATCACGAAGTGCTTTGATAATAAGCTCCAGTGCTTCTGGATTTCGGGCAGCTTTTCCTCGGCCACCATACACAATCAGTTCCTCAGGCCGCTCCGCAACTTCAGGGTCGAGATTATTTAAGTAGCATACGTAAGGCTGCTTCTTGCACCCATCCTTTGCAAGTGAGCTTGTCTCCTGTGGGTGTATTTCGTATAGATAAATTAAGCATGGGTGCGATCATTAGAATCTGTTTTTAACTTTTAACAACGGAAATGGGCTATTGTTTATATAAAAAACATCCCTAAGGTATGAAACTATTATGAGCTGTCTTGGGTGATAAGGTGGTTTTTTGAAGCCATCACGAGGTACCATATTCTTAATAGAAAGCTACTATTTAGTAGCTTTCTATTAAGAATATGGGTTGTGTGCATACAAAGTCAATTATGCTTAATTTTGAGTTAATATTATTTATTCATAAACTTGCACTCATTGTAATCAGGCAATAGGTTTATTCATTCATTCTATTTACACGCAACCAACCAAATGAAGCTAAAAATATTTTCACTTGCGATGTTCTTTATCGCTTTACATGCATATGCCTTTGCGACCACGATCAAATTGGGGGGGAAGGTTATTGATGTACAAACAAAAAATGGCATACCTGGTGCTACGGTTAATATTCCTGAATTGCGCTTGTCTGTTGTAACAGATGATAAAGGGGAGTTCATCTTTGATCATCTTGCGCTTAAGGGCCGATTTCTGATCGAGGTAACATTTATTGGTTACCAAACACTTACACAAGCCATTGATTTAGGCAGTACGTCTTCATTTGATTTTATTTTGTCGCCCAGCACAATAGAGGTTAAGGAAGTAATCATAACAGGTACCACATTCAGTGCAAGTAATAAGAAGAATAGTACCTCGGTGAGTGTCGTTTCACATGAAGACTTAGTAGCCAAACCGGCAAACAATATTATTGACGCGATTGCTCATGTGCCTGGGGTATCGCAAATCACAACGGGTAATGCAATCTCAAAGCCTGTCATTCGTGGTTTAAGCTACAATCGGGTAGTAACTGTTGCTAATGGTGTAAAACAAGAGGGGAATCAGTTTGGGGATGAACACGGTATAGAAATAGATCAATTTAGTGTGGGGCGTGTAGAGGTGTTACGTGGGGCAGCCAGCTTACTATATGGCTCTGATGCCTTGGGGGGAGTGATCAATATGGAGAGTCCAATACCTGTTCCAGATGTGGAGGGACGTATGCATGCAGAGTTTTTGTCTAATTACAGTACGAATAATGGACTTTCGTCCAATTCATTGATGCTTTATGAAAATCAAAATGGCTTTGTTTATCGTGCCCATGGAACCTATAAAAATGCACACTCTTTTCAGACCCCTACAGGGTATTACCCCAATTCAGGTTATATCGAAGCGAATTATGACGGACAAGCGGGGGTGAATAGACCTTGGGGTTATGTGCATCTGGATTTCTCAAGCTTTCATAGTAAGATTGGCTTTTATGATTCAGGTAACATATCTGGCACTACGAATGCCGATGCTATCTTTGGTAATGGGAATGGAGGGGTGTATTCCAATAACGATTTTACAAGTCGCTCACTCTCCTTCCCTCAACAAGATGTTCGCCATCTTAAGGCCTCGATGAACAGTAGCATTCAGCTAGGAGGCGGTAGGCTTAAATCGGTGTTTGGCTATCAGCGTAATGAACGCCGTGAAAAATCCGACGCTTCTTCAACTAGCCTTTACTTGGATTTAAGTACGTACAGCTATGATTTTAAGTATCGTTTCAAGGTGAAAAATGGTTGGGAGCCAGTGCTTGGTACGGCAGGGGCATTTCAATATGGAGATAATACGAGTATAAAAGCTAACAGTACATTAATTCCGAGTTATCATTCAAGCGAGGTTGGGCTATTTGCGTACCTTAAAAAATCTTGGTCTACCAGGACTGTTGATGGTGGAATTAGATGGGATTATCGCTCATTGGATGGGATGCAGCATTTAAATCGGTTGGGCGCAGAGGTATATCCCGCATTTACAAATAGTTTTTCTAACCTGAGTGGCGCGCTCGGTTTCACCCAAGAGTTTGGAGAACATCTAAGTTTCAAAACCAATGCTGGAACAGCCTTTCGTGGCCCCAATATTGCTGAGCTTGCCTCTAATGGGATGCATGAAGGGGCATTTAGGGTTGAAATAGGTAACCCTAATCTGAAGCCAGAACGGAGCTACCAGGTCGATGCGTCTGTTACCTATAATTCTGACCAAATGGATATGAGTTTGGGTGGATTTTTGAACTATATCAACGATTATATCTATTACTCAAATACTGGTAAAGAAACTAGACTGGTAGGAACGGATAATATCCCAGTTTATCGCTCGACCCAATATGACGCTTCGTTACGCGGGGTTGAGGCCTCTTTTACAGCCCACCCAGTAAAATATATCCACTTCGAAAATGTCTTTTCGTATGTATTTGCCAAGAATAGAACACTCGATAAGCCCTTACCCTATATTCCCGCTGCAAATTTGCGAAATGAACTTAAATTTGAACCCACTATTAAAGGACTGAGTAAATCATATATTTCGATTGGCTTGGATAGCTACTTTGATCAAACCAGGGTCGATGATTTTGAAACGTCGACCGCAGGGTGTTCTTTAATTAATATGGGGGTGGGTACGACCATTCGCCTTAAAAGACAACAGCTCACGGTATATATTGCTGCCAAGAATTTAGCTGATCAAAAATATTATGATGCTTTGAGTCGGTTTAAGCCTGGGCGTTTGGATGTAACACAGCCCAATTTGGGAATTTATAATCCAGGAAGAAATATCACATTTGGAATA
>CAIOLR010000430.1 GCA_903859135.1 uncultured bacterium
AGTCAATGGATGTGAATAATATCAGAAAGCGTAGTTGTGAATTTGGTACTTAGATAATTTTGTTCGATTTTCCAGTTTGAGTAAAAACCATTTTTTGCGGATTTCAGTGGATCACGACCATTTATTAAACACAAAAAATGGCATGTAAAATTACATTACTTGTCAAAAAGCATTGTGTTTTCAGAATAAATACTGGTTGTGGTAGACCTAACAGTTTTTGGAGGGCTCGTATAATCTTTGTAATGTAACTATTTGCGAAGTCTTTTTGCCTAAAAATCCTGCCTAAAACGAGAGATCGCAGGTCAAAACACATGGTATTTATAATACCCGCCAAATACGGCGCGTATTATCATCTATCTTTTTTGTTTTAAATAATCTGTCTTGAAAATAAGGCATACAGTTAGCTATTGATTGACGTTCATCCGTAGGGTATTCAAAGCTATCGTTCACGTTCATAGCTAACATAAGGGCCCTGTATTCGCTTTGTTTACCTTCATAATACGGCACACCGTTTTCAATTGCGGAAGTATCAACAGTCGGCAACATGCTCACGGCAACGTTCATCAATGTTATTTTATGAGCAACGCTATTTTTTGTACGACCAAGTTGTATAGCTATTTCAGAGACACTCATTTTTCTATACTTCTTTTGAACAAAAAGCAAATCTTCACGTGTCCAAGCATCTGATTTATTCCGGCTTGTTAATCTTTGTTGTGATGCAAACTGCCTAATACTATCTTCTGTCCGCCCAGTAATCTGTGCTAGTTCACGTACACCCATTGAGTTGTAATTATCAATTACGAACTGCCGATCTTCGTCAGTCCACCTTTTGTTCCGTTTAAGTTTTACGTCCAAATCTTCCATTTTGCAAATTTTTTTAATGTCTTTAGCTGAATTGGCATTAATCTCTCAACTCGTATCTTTTTGTAAGTCCGAAGCTATTTACCGTTAACCCTTTTATATTTACCCATTCATTGTTTTGTTTAATAAACGCACGTTTTGCTATCCTATCATATTTTCTATTCATACTTTTCATTTCTTTGACAGTGAAAATATCCTTTCCATATTTTAAATCGAAACTCTTTATTATTTCTTTTACAAGATCAGCGAGTTCATATGCATTATTTTCAGCTGTCTCAGTTTGTGACCCCCGTCTTGTAGCTGGCCCAGGATATGATGTTACCGTATTTTCCATATTATCGCCTGATATATAATAATTATATCCATCAAAATATGGATTTAAAACCTGACTTAAATTGTCGATATCAAGTAGACTTTTTGGTGTACCATCAAATTTTTCTAAAAAAGATTTTGCTATATAGGGTAGTTCTAAATTCTTGAAGTTCTCTAATGTTTTCATGATTGCTAGGTTTTTGTTTCTGAGGATTAGTGATTTTGATACATCAAATATAAACCTTATTTAGCTTAATTGCAAATATTTTTTAGTTTATTTGTGGTTTTTGAACTGCATTTTTTCTATACCATGCAGCGCAATCAAGTAACATTTTTTCATCTTGCTCTCCTTCGATTATAAATAATTTAGCTGGAAGTGTTTGTTTTACCCAAATTAAAGCCAACGGGGAAGTGCAAACAATATATAATTCTTTAGCTACTGCATTTACCGAAAACATGAATCGAGGTGCTTTGTGCATGATTTCACCCATGTATTTTGAAGCGTCGTCGAAAATATTTTTATTCATATTATGCTTTTGTATGTGTTTTTTAATATCAGTAGCTAATTCATGTAGCACTTTAAATAACAGATATATTTCATCTTCAAAAAATTTATACTTCGGTTGATTACTGTTCAGTTTATTTCTGAATGTGTTTTCATCCATATTTATTTTTTTGGATAAAATACTTTTTTTCAAACCCCATTTGTCGAAGATTTTTTCAAATGTGCTATTGTTTTCTTTAGCTAAAAAAACATCAACATCTGTTGCCAACTCATGGAAAATATCAACTAGTCGTGCCTCTTCAGCGTCGGTAAAATGATACACATTCAAATGTTGGTTTAATTTTTGTTTGAAAGTGCTGCGATTCATTGGCATTTTATCAGCCAAAATATTGATACTTATACCCCAACTTCGAACTGATTGAAGTATATAATTTTCTATTTTTTTATCTGGATTCATTAAATTATTTTTTTAAAAAAGCAGCTTAATAGCTGCTATGTAATCTACGTTCCGAACGTTCGCGGCGAGCTTCCTTACCCCTCTCATGTTTTTCGTCTAGTTGGATTTGACGCTTAGACTCATCTTCCCAAGGTTTTCTCCAAGTGCCTTCTCTATACAAATTCCGACCTTTTATGCAAATAATTGAGTTGTCAACTAAATGTAGTGTGAATGTATGTTGTTGCTTCTCTTTTCCATAGCTGTCTTTGATGATTTTCCCCGCTATTTTTTCAAATCCTGCAAACTTAGGTTTTCTAAAAGATCCATCAAATGTTGCTCTTTCAAAGCAAACATCATCGCCTACAACTGCATCACCTGTGCACTGAATTGAATAAATTTCGTCTCCTCTGTAATTTGATTCTGTGTTCATAGATAGCTGGGTTTGAAAGTAAATTTTTCTTGTTTATTTATATATCAAATATAAATATTTTTCAGCTTAATTGCAAATCTTTTTCAATTTATTTATGGGGCATCTTAGCGGGCTATTCGTTGCTATCTTTTTGCTCACACCGCCTCAAAAAGGATATACACTGCTATCCCTGATGCAAAAAGAAATGGAGTCTTCGACGATTTTATTGGGCTCCGCCTCAAGCCTTCTCATCTCTGTTTTGAAAAAGAACAGGATTCGAAACCTTGTTGCCCACCGCGCGGATAATTCAATTAAACACAAAGATAGCTTGTATCGATGAAACGGTGGCCTTTGCCCGCACGTAGCCACGCAACAAGGTAGTATTTCAAAAAATCAAAACTTTCGCGGCATAAACTGTCCTTCGTACCTCAGTCCGATTTATTCCACGTTTTTTATTTTTTTAAATCTCCACCTTGGGGTAAATTAAAGAAAGGGAGAAAAAGCGCCACGACTTTGCTGTAGGAATTCTTCCTGACCAGAGGTCTTAAATATTCAATTCTCAGACGTTAGGATTCAGTGCAACAAGC
>CAIOLR010000431.1 GCA_903859135.1 uncultured bacterium
ATAGTTTGTCAAGCAAAATAAGAATGTCAGAGGTATTGTTCATAGGCTGGTCGAAGATAGCACCTTTACATTTTTTATGCAACCTGCTAAATAGTTACTAAAAATAAACCTATTCAACACAGCGCACATTGGGCTCCAACACGATGACAATTTTATTACACCTCTATTGAGTCGACCTAACTAACCCATATAATTAGCGCAGGGCTTTCTAATCCCTAACCAATTTATTCGTAAAATTGTGCTCTCAATATTGAATCCCAATCGATGAAATTAAATATAGACCTTCAAGAAAAATTTGAACATCGTCATATTGCTCCCAACCACCAGGATACGGCCTCTATGCTTGAAACTATTGGCTTACACTCAGTCGACGAATTGATTGAGCAAACTGTCCCTGCAGCAATTCGGTTAAAGAATCCACTCAACTTGCCCAAAGCAATGTCAGAATTCGATTATTTAACGAATCTGAAACAGATTGCTTCAAAAAATAAAATCTTCAAATCATATATTGGTCAGGGCTACTACGATACTGTTGTTCCAGCAGTGATCCAACGTAATATTTTGGAAAATCCGGGTTGGTATACACAGTATACACCCTATCAAGCTGAGATTGCCCAAGGACGTCTGCAAGCCCTATTAAATTTCCAAACGATGGTAATTGATTTAACTGGGATGGAAATTGCCAATGCGTCTCTACTCGACGAAGGAACGGCAGCCGCAGAAGCTATGTTCATGCAATACAACATGCGCAAAAATGAATCGGCAAAAATCTTCTTTGTATCCGAGGATGTTTTTCCTCAAACCATCGACATTTTAAAAACACGCTCGACACCCTATGGTATCGAAATCCAAATTGGCAATCACCAAACAGTTCACTTAAATGAAAACATGTTTGGCGTCCTTCTACAATATCCTGCTGGGGGAGGTGCTGTTTATAATTATGAAAATTTTGCCACACAAGCCCGTGAAAAAGGTATTCGCCTAACGGTTGCAGCTGACTTGATGAGCCTCGTTTTATTAACTCCACCGGGAGAATGGGGAGCCGATATTGTGGTAGGAAGTTCTCAGCGTTTTGGTGTACCGATGGGATTCGGCGGGCCACATGCTGCTTTCTTTGCTACCAAAGAGGAGTACAAACGTTCGATGCCCGGTCGGATTATAGGGGTTAGTGTTGATTCCGTAGGCAATTATGCATTGCGAATGGCCTTACAAACCCGCGAACAACACATCCGAAGAGATAAAGCCACGTCCAATATCTGCACAGCACAGGCACTGCTAGCCATTATGGCTGGAATGTACGCCGTTTATCATGGTCCCAAAGGGCTTAAAATGATTGCTGAACGGATTCATGGTTTGAGTATTTTACTTTCCGAAGCACTCGGAAAATTAGGCTACAAGCAAGTAAATGAATCCTTTTTTGACACACTAAAACTTGACCTTGGCAACCTTGTTGATGCCATCCATGCAGAGGCATTGAATGCTGGACTAAATTTACACTACAAAGGGTCTATCATCACTATTTCTTTGGATGAGACCACCCATGTAGGAGATCTAGAAAAATTGATCCACGTATTCGCCAAAATAAAAGGCAAAAATGGGAATATCATCGACCTTGACGAACTAAAATCAGGGATCAAAAGTGTATCAATCCCCCAAAAATTACAACGGACGTCCGCCTACTTGAGTCACCCCATTTTTAATTCGCACCACGCTGAACATGAGATGTTGCGTTATATCAAATCGCTGGAAGCAAAAGATCTTTCTCTTTGTCATTCGATGATTGCGCTGGGATCGTGTACAATGAAATTGAATGCAACAACAGAAATGCTCGCCGTTACCTGGCCCGAGTTTAGTCAGATGCACCCCTTCGCTCCAACGGATCAAACAGGTGGATACATGCAAATTTTCGATGAACTGAATCGCTGGTTAAGCGAGCTCACGGGCTTTGCAACCATGAGTTTACAACCAAACTCAGGTGCTCAAGGAGAATATACGGGATTAATGGTGATCCAAGCGTATCATGCCGATCGTGGAGATTTACATCGCAACATAGCCCTGATTCCATCATCAGCACATGGCACCAACCCCGCTTCTGCCACGATGGCCGGCATGAAAATTGTGGTTGTTCAATGTGATGAATACGGCAATATCGATCGATCGGATTTAAAAGAAAAAGCAGAAAAATATGCTAAAAATCTTTCCTGCCTCATGGTTACCTATCCCTCTACACACGGTGTATTTGAAGAATCCATCATCGACATCTGTAAAATCATCCATCACCATGGAGGACAGGTTTATATGGATGGTGCCAATATGAATGCGCAAGTAGGGCTAACAAGCCCTGCAGCCATTGGTGCCGACGTATGTCATCTCAACCTGCACAAAACATTTTGTATACCTCATGGCGGTGGTGGGCCTGGCATGGGTCCCATTGGCGTAGCCAAACATTTAGTTCCCTATCTTCCAGGACATGCAGTAGTGGACATTGGCTCTCACAAATCAATTCATGCCGTATCGGCAGCTCCTTGGGGATCGGCCTCTATTCTTCTGATTTCGCATGCCTACATTGCCATGATGGGACCAGATGGGCTAACCAATGCCACTAAATACGCCATACTCAATGCAAATTATATTAAAGCTCGCTTAGAGGGCGTCTATCCCATCCTGTACACAGGTATTAATGGGCGTTGTGCACACGAAATGATCTTAGACTGTCGATCATTCAAAAATTGGGGGATTGAGGTAACAGACATCGCCAAACGGCTGATAGACTATGGCTTCCACGCTCCTACTGTATCCTTCCCCGTTGCTGGAACAGTCATGATTGAACCTACTGAATCAGAACCCAAACATGAACTCGACCGATTTTGTGATGCCATGATCGCCATTCGAGATGAAATTAATGACGTTGAGAAAGGCTTATCTGACAAAGTAAATAATCCATTGAAAAATGCTCCTCATACAGCTGCAGCAGTTACAAAGGATGTATGGGATCATCCATATACACGTCAAAAAGCAGCATTTCCTTTGCCATACGTGGCTGCATATAAGTTTTGGCCTCTGGTAGCACGCGTAAATGAAACCTATGGAGATAGAACTTTGATTTGCACCTGCCCTTCCATTCAAAATTATACAGAAGGAACTGTGATATAAAAAATAATATTGTCAGAAAAATTAATTAAATTGCATCAATATTAAAAAATCACATAATTATTATTGAAAAACTATTTAGATTTTTTAGAACCATGAAACACACATGTAAATTTTCGATACTATTTCTAGGGCTAGCTATTTTCTTTACTAACTGTGGATCTAAAGTTTATCAAGGGAAAGCAGGTTTTGAAACTACAATAGTAAGAGGCCATGCGGCATTAGCTGTTTTACCTTTCAAGATATCCGTAGACAGCAAACAATCACCCGATCAAATAAACACTGAATCACAAGATCTGTCCAATAAATCGCTAGGATATACTGCTCAAAAAAATGCGTATATCTCCTTCTTAGATCAGTTTGGCAAAAAAAAGTATAATGTCGAATTCCAAGACATGGACCAGACGAATGCGCTGTTACGGAAGAATCATATCCAATATGATGAATTGGAGTCACACGACAAATCGGAACTCTGTATTTTGCTCGGTGTTGATGCCATTATTTGGGGAGATATTCATACGTCAAAGCCACTAATCGAAGAGTCTGAGACAACCGAAAAGAACAGCCGAAAACAAATTCCAAACAAAACGAATGCCTCTCTCAAAATCTATGGACAACGTGATGGCCAATTGGTTTGGAGCTACAATTATGATACGCCTAGTGTTGTTGGAAACAATGTCCAATCCTTGGTGAGGGCTATGATGAGGAATGTTTCATTACAATTCCCTTATAAAAAGAAGTAAAACCACCTCCTCCGATAAGCTCAGAAGAGATGGGCCTTCGGGCAAGTCCAAAAGCAGGGATGGCCTTCCCTTAATTTTTAGCTGGGAAAGGATAAATCTTTTGTATAAATTTTTTATCCCCATCGGATAATTCGCTGGAACCAAATTCCCCGACATGATTTAATGCGAACTCTTTAGGATACCAATAGTGCATAATAGATTTTGGATCGTACTTCGAGTATGTTGGATTAAATATCTGGAAACCAAAGAAAAATTTATCTACTTCTTTTTTTGACCAGCCTTTCTCACACTTATAGAGCCTGTTTAAAAATGAAAAAGGAATAATATTATAGGCCTGAAAAGCGATTGGAAATAGTCTTTTTTGTTGTGACGAAACTTCAAAAAAATGTATCCAACCGATTTATCAGAATCCCAGTGGCAATTTATTAAAA
>CAIOLR010000432.1 GCA_903859135.1 uncultured bacterium
GTTGCCAAAGGCATATTTTGGATTACCTTTTCACGCAGGCCATCAAAAAAAAACTGCTTCACTAGCAAACTATCTGCTGCACTTAAAACCTTACCCACCACAATAGTAGCTTGTTTAGGCTTACTCTGCTGAGCAAAAGATAAAACCGACCACAAAATTAGCGTTAGAATCGTTATACTCTTTTTGTACATAGCTGATAAACGATTGGGGAATTGAGATGACTACTAATGTACTCAAATTACATATTTATATCATTGCAAAATCTTATGAAGTGTTTCTTGAACCGAGTAATAAACACATCCATATTCACCGTAAATTTGGCATTTTTACCCCCATAGTTTATGGCACTAATCAATACAACCTTCCTTTAATTTGTATCATCACGCTAGTTAGCTCAGTTACCAACTCAAAACAGCACTACTAGATTAAATCTTTAAACAACATCATACATTCACTATGTCCAAAAAAACCAATCAAGATCAATATATCGTATTCGTAGATTATAATTTTCGCATTAGAGATATTAGCCCAGCTAAGTACCGAGCATTAACATTACAGCAACGCCAAAAAAACACCCGGACTCTGTTGAATTATCTTGAAAGTATCCCGAGCATTTCGATGGATGATTTTAAAAATCCAGATGGGACTTATGTTAAACACATCACTAGAAGTACTTTAGATCGAGTTATGAATCGCATCTATGGCGGTTTTGCACCAGCACTACGACCCAAGCTTGTGCCTCGTATGCCTACTGATGTATGCATTGACTGGATTAGCACATTAGAATATGCAAAGAATGAACTCCTATCAGCTCCCACTACGTCTGCTGCTCTAGCTTCAAGAGATGAAAAAATAAGTTTAATAACACAATTGATAGAAAATCAAAAATCACAATGGTTAAAACATAATTTAACTACCAATGCAATCAAAGCTTCCCTCATAAATGATAGTAATAAATTACGTGAGATAGGTCTACATGATTTAGCCGATTTTGCTTACAAGATCGGTGGCAACTCACTAGGTGGTCAATTAGCTAGGTCCAACTCCATCACGCATATTGACAAACGAATCAATGAAAATAAGTATGGTGCTGTTTTCGAATCCCTTTTAGTCAGTCATTTAATTAAAAATCCTCCCAAAAGCATTTTAAATACGATGGGAGAAATAGGAAAAGGATTGAACCTGCTACTTGATGATATCACCAACAAAAAGCATTTGGAAGAACATTTTATTCCTCAACTAAAGTCAGCAATCAAAGCGGATCAAACACATTGGATCGAGGGAATACCCAAAATACAAGAGTTTATTGATGCAGATAACCCATTGGATGCGCTGAATATATTACGAACCATTTTAACCACTAAACCTACGAATGGCACTCAAGCCATTTTGATACCATACCTCGTACAAAAATTTTATAAACCATATACGGTGGCATATAATCTTGGCCACCAAAAAGCCCTTGAATGGGTAAATGCTACTGAAAAAAATTATGATCGGATTGTCTCGGTACGAGATAAAAACTACAGACCTGTTACAACCATATTTAACAAACTTCGAGAGTCCAAACTAAACGGTAGCATATCACCCCAATTTATAGAAGAAGACCATTCCATTAAACCGAAAATTGGTTCGTTCATGCGAAGAACGCTCGAACACGGCATCCCCTTTGGTAAGGGTGTATCTGGAACAACTAACTTGTTTTTGGGAACATTAACACATTTAATTAAGGACAAAAACCTAAACATTGATATCAAAGAAGCACTACTTGGATTAACATCTTTTCTGGTTTATGACGGGGGGCATACTTTGCATGAAGCTTTATGGACCGTACATCAACGTGAAACGATCGATGGCATCGATCCCAATCAATTGAAATACTTACGACTTGGCTTGAACGTAAATCCAGAGGATAAAACAATGGGGAAAGGAAACTATTTCATTTCCGACTATGCACATTTTATACAGCTCTTTGATGACAATCCATTTATTAAAACCAGTTTGCATAATGCCCTTGACCACACATGGAAACAAACTATTTCCCATTTCGATAAAAAAAATTATTTCTCGGGCCGTTTTGCTTTAGAAAAAATGGTTGGACAAATGATTGTCGATTTATCACAAAATCCAGCACTCGACATTAAAGAACGTTTAGAGCACATATTAAAAAGTGGGCAGGAATCCTTGAACAATAAATCCAAGCTGATTATTGCAACACAATTGGAGAGTTTAATTAGCAATACAATGTTTTATTCTTTTGATCAAAAAAACAGTATAATCACTCAATTAGATCAGATCATCCATTATGAACGCGTGCATCATAAGCTGCTAAATACGATGAAGGAGCACGCTAAGTTTAATAATTTCGACACAAAGCGTATTCAGCATTTAATACCTAGTCATTATCGATCCAAGGATAATTCAAGTTTATCCACTTTTCTCGGTGCTTTTAACCATATGTTAAAACACAGAAACGAAAAATTCACGCATGAAACCTTAATTGATTTAATTCGTTTCTATAAAACAGGCTTTAATGGGGCTAAACTACCCGAGTTAAAACTATTACATGATTTTTTCAACCTTGATCCCTCCGAATACCTAAACAAATTCGATGAACTATTTTCTGAGGATACTACAACAAAAAAAGTTGTGAATTATTACGTAAGTAAATACGACAATGAATTAACCAAAGCAACCACGAATGATAAAAAAATCACTGCAATTGCTCAGCTTGTTAAGAATCTAACCAGTTTTTTTGTGGATAATGCTCCAAGACGTATCATTGAAGTGCTTGTTACAAATCAACTATTGCTTCAGAATAATCTTTCACCGACCATTATGGGTCATCTGGTTGGAATAGGTACACTAACGCTAAACCAATTGGTGGAGGAAATAAAAGCAGGTCAGGAAAAATTTAAAAACTACACAAGCTCACAAAGTACCATCCATTCGGAGCGAGCAACTTCGGAATCAAATAACTCTCCAGGATTATTTGAGGATGATGCCTTTCATTATGATTCTATCAGCGATTATAAAGAAGAATATTTAAGCCTAGAAAATAAATTACAGAACGACAAAAACCCACTTTTTTTACTCGGAAATAATGAAGCCTTGTATCAAAGTATGAGCATAAGAGGCTATTCTGCCGATATGTCTATACAAGAAATGTATATGCTTGCTGTTTCGGGGGGGCTCAACTTAAAAGAGTTGGGTGCACTAACACGTCATATCCATATGGCAATTACTCAAAAAGAAAA
>CAIOLR010000433.1 GCA_903859135.1 uncultured bacterium
GCCACTGGGATTCTGATAAATCGGTTGGATACATTTTTTTGAAGTTTCGTCACAACAAAAAAGACTATTTCCAATCGCTTTTCAGGCCTATAATATTATTCCTTTTTCATTTTTAAACAGGCTCTTATACTTCAGATCTTATTACGACACCCGAAATAATCAAGGCCAACAACCCTATATCTGTGGCTCAATTTGCATTATCACAGCAGGCAGCATTTATTACTTATAATTCAAATTCTTCTCAATATAGTGATCCTGATATGGTAATGCTCAACCCCATAGAGTCAAGAATAAATAGCATTACTATTTTTTCATCTAAAAAAGAAAACATTAAAAATAGGTTTATCAATATTGTCATCGAAGATGGAGCTGCTGCTAGTTTCAAAGTAAATGGGCGACCTGTACCAGCTATCAATGCTACATTCACGCCCATAGGGGCGAGTGGGCTCTCATACATGCAGCTAAACGTGGGAGTGGCGCCTTATAGCACAATGTCAAGCTTTCAATTAACAGCTGATGAAGGATTTAATGCTATTTGTTATGGCTTTGGCAATGTAGAATCCTATGCCTACTCTGCTGGGACCGACTTGTCAACAGATGTATCATTAGCAATAACAGACCCTGATTCAGGAGCTGATCTTGTTGAAGTGTGTCGAGACAAATGGTTCAAACCTAAATTGACTTTAGCTTATGTTTCAGATGAGCTCCAGTGGGATTTTGGCTCAAAGAGTGGCACGAGTAGCCTTACAAAAACCGATTATATACCTATTGTGAGAGATGGGATTACTTTTTATGAATACCTATTCGCTAATGATATCAATTATGCAACTAGTGGCAATAAAAAAATCAAAATAAAGATCAAGCTACCTCCCTCCACTGATAATTGTAGCCCCAATGGATATAAAAATTTCGAGGAAGAGATTGAAGTATATGACATTCCAGAGGCTAAGATTGGTGCAGTTAGTGAATCGTGCATGAATCAACCCGTTGTATTTAGCGATCGGAGTACTAGCATTGACTCAAATAGTGCACAATGGATCTGGGATTTTGGCGATGGATCGACTACATCTACACTAGAAAACCCTACGCATACGTATGCCATTTCAGGTACTTATACAGCTACTTTAACAGTGACAACAGCTGCTGGTTGTGCTTCTTCTGTCACCCAAACAATCACAATTTGGGAATTGCCTATATCATCATTTATGCATACTGGTCCTACCTGCACCAATAGCCCGATACACTTTACCGACGCGTCCACATCTGCAGATGGAGTAATCACGCACTGGTATTGGGATTTTGGAAATGGTCCAAAGTCCGCATTAAGCAATACAACGCATACCTTCCCTCATACAGGTATTTACCCCGTGAGCTTGACTGTAGAAACAGATAAAGGCTGTAAGAGTGCAGTTTTTGCTCAAGCGATCATAATTCAGCCATATCCTCAGGTAGAATTTGAATTCCCAAGAGATCTTTGCCTGAAAAAACCTGCCACCCTCTCCATTTTTTTCACCAATGCAACGACGATCGCAGATGGTTCCATTCTGACCTATTTGTGGAATTTTGGTGATCTGCATGCAAGTGTAGCAGACAATGCATCTGCATTAAAAGATCCTTCACACATGTATTCCAAATCGGGTACTTATACGGTTACTCTCAATGTAACATCTGTAAGTGGGTGTTCTACAAGCACAACACACATAATCTTAATCCATGGTAATCCACAGCCAGATTTCAAAGTTTTAAATGCCAGTCAGCTGTGTAGTTCAGAGAAAGTTGTTTTTGAGGATAAAGCGTCTGTTGATTTTGGAGAGATCACTCTTATCGAGTGGTATTACGATTTAGAGCATCATCCTACCGTAAAATTTGAGGACAATCAACCAAATTCAAGAAATGCTTTAGCCAAGCAGTACACACACCAATACGCTGTTTTTCACACGCCACTCACCCAATCGTACACGATTAAAATGGTGGTATATTCTGCACATTTTTGTGCAAGTGAAATAACCAAAACTATTGTATTAAAGGCAGTACCCGATGCTGTATTCGATCCCATTCCAAACGTTTGTGTAAATAATGGCCCACTTTCTTTAAGTGCCCATATCAGAGGACCTCTTACAGGAACTTGGAAATTCAGCGGGAAGGGCGTTTCTAGAGAAGGTAAATTTAGCCCATCGGTAGCTGGGGTTGGAAATCATATTCTGACATATACGCTCATAGGTGCGAATGGGTGCCCCATCGTAAAAACGCGAACGGTGGTCTTTCACCCGCTTCCAACAGTCCATGCCGGAGGAACCCAAGTGATATTATATGGAGAGCATATTCAAATACCAGCTAGTGCGCATAGAACCCATTTGACTTATAAATGGTCTCCAGCAACTAATTTAAATCGGGATGATATATTAAATCCCACTGCTTCGCCCTTACATGATATCAGATATAAGTTAGTTGTAACTTCAAAAGATGGTTGTACAAGTGAGGTTAAACGATCAAATGAGGATATAATATTCATTAAAGTGTTACCCCTACTTAAAATACCCAATACATTCACACCCAACGGAGATGGAATCAATGACACCTGGGTTATAAAAAATCTGGATAAATATGTTGGCGCTACAGTTGAAATATTTAATAGATATGGAGCCAAAGTATTTCATGCGGAGGGAAACTACAAGCCCCGGGATGGAAAATTAGGAAGCCAAAATCTTCCTGTGGGCACGTATTTTTATTTTATTAATCCACACAATGGACATAAAGTCATTTCTGGATCAATTGCTATTATCAGATAGAGTGAACGATGATTATAAAATTATCTCCAGTAAAAAATAATAATCCCCAAAAGTGTTACGAACCGTTGAGGATTATTGAGTGGAGAATATCGGAGTCGAACCGACGACCTCTTGCATGCCATGCAAGCGCTCTAGCCAGCTGAGCTAATCCCCCATTTCAGAGGCACAATTGTCGTCAAAAAATCTGTAATAGGCAAATTATATCTTGATTATCTGAATGGAAAGCACAATTTGTCTATAAAACGGCATCATTTCGTTAAATTTGTAAGGTGAGCCAGGATTTAAAGAAAATAGATATACGAAGTTTATCGCTCGATACACTTAAAACGCACCTCGTGAGCCTGGGAGAACCTGGGTTTCGTGCCAAACAAATATATGATTGGCTTTGGGTGAAAGCGACCTTGCATTTTGATCAGATGAGCAATCTTTCCAAAGCATTGCGGGAGAAGCTCAAAGAAATTTTTGTGATCAATGCGATCAGCGTTCATCAATCACAATTTAGTGCCGATAAAACCATCAAAAGCATTTTTAAACTTTACGATGGGAATACTATCGAAGGTGTTTTAATACCCTCATCCGACCGCATGACTGCCTGCGTGAGTTCGCAAGTAGGTTGCAGTTTAACCTGTAAATTTTGTGCAACAGGTTATATGGAACGGAAACGAAACCTGAATCCAGATGAAATTTTTGATCAAGTGGCATTGATTGATCGTCAGGCGAAGGAAAATTATCAAATTCCCCTAACCAATATTGTGTATATGGGAATGGGTGAACCACTGCTTAATTATGCCAATGTGCTCAAATCTATCGAGCGTATCACAGCAGAAGACGGTTTAAATATGGCCGCAAAACGAATCACTGTTTCCACAGCAGGCATTGCTAAAATGATCAAAAAGCTGGGTGATGATCAAGTACGTTTTAATCTGGCACTTTCATTGCACGCAGCTAATGATCAAAAACGAAATGAAATTATGCCCATCAATGAACAGAATTCACTAAAGGCCTTGGCAGATGCATTGAAGTACTATTTCGCTAAAACTAAAAATCCAGTTACCTACGAATACATCGTGTTTAACGATTTTAACGATTCATTACAGGACGCAGCAGAATTAGCCAAGTTTTGCAAACACCTTCCGTGCAAAGTAAATATCATCGAATACAACCCAATTTCTTTTGCCACTTTCCAAAACGCAGAAGCTGATAAGATTGATCTATTTGCCAATTATCTGCGTAAGCAAGGTATTACGACCAATATTCGAAGAAGTAGAGGAAAAGATATTGATGCCGCCTGTGGACAGTTGGCCATTAAACAGTAGAGGGGATCTTCTGCCCTCTAAAAAATGGAATAGGAGCAGACTGTTTTTTGTAGCTTCGTGTCATTATAATAAATAAAGAAAGAATAAATATGAAAGCAACAAAACCGACTATTTTGGTCGTTAACGATGATGGGATAACCGCGCCGGGAATAAAAGCGCTCATTCATGCAATGAAAGAGCTAGGCAATGTAGTGGTGGTAGCACCAGATGGCCCACAATCAGGTATGGGACATGCAATAACCATAGCCAAGCCCTTGCGTTTGGATAGGGTTGACCTGTACGAAGGTGTCGAAATGTATAAATGCTCTGGAACGCCAGTAGATTGTGTAAAATTGGCCGTAAACAAAGTTTTCAAAGGAAAAAAACCCGACTTATGCGTTTCTGGAATCAATCACGGATTGAATAGCTCCATCAATGTACTCTATTCAGGCACGATGTCAGCAGCTGTAGAGGGTGCTATTGAAAGTATTCCTTCTATCGGATTTTCGTTGGATGATTTTACGAACGATGCTGATTTTAGTCACTGCGAGAAATATATCAAAACCATCGCACAAAAAGTACTTCAACATGGATTACAGCCAGGCACACTTTTAAATGTTAATTTCCCCAAAGGTTCAGATATCAAAGGTGTCAAAATATGTCGTCAAGCAAATGCCAAATGGGCCGAAGAATTTGATGAACGTTTAGACCCGCACAAACGTAATTATTATTGGCTTACTGGTGTTTTTCAAAATAATGATCATGGAGAAGATACCGACGTATGGGCTTTGGATAACAAGTATGTTTCCGTTGTTCCCGTCCAGTTTGATATGACAGCGCATCATGCAATCCCTGTACTAAATACTTGGACTTTTGAGGACGTATCATTGATCAATCATTAGCATGCTCTCCTTTAGAAAGGGCTGGGTGAGATCATGAAGTATTATCTCATAGCAGGTGAAGCTTCAGGCGATTTGCATGGGGCCAATTTGATGAAGGCACTCAAAGAAGAAGATCCCCATGCTGATTTTCGTTTTTTTGGTGGAGACCTCATGCAAGCTCAAGGCGGAATACTGAAGAAGCATTATGCTGAAATGGCTTTTATGGGATTTGTAGAGGTGATTGCCAACCTCCGTACTATTTTTAAAAACCTAAAACAGGCGAAGCAAGATATCCTATCCTACCAACCAGATGCACTGATCTTAATTGATTTCCCAGGTTTCAACCTCAAAATAGCCTCATTCGCCAAAAAAAACGGCATCAAGGTTTTTTATTACATCTCACCCAAAGTGTGGGCTTGGAACCAAAGGCGTGTGCTAAAGATCAAACAAATCGTAGATCGCCTATTTTGTATCTTCCCCTTTGAAGTTGATTTTTACAAAGCATGGGGAATGGATGTCGATTATGTTGGGAATCCATTGCTTGATGCCATTGCAACAAATGAAATAGATCCTCTGTTTAAAATAAAACATAAAATTGGTTACAAACCCATCATTGCATTATTGCCTGGCAGTCGTAAACAGGAACTAAAACGAATATTACCTGACATGATTCAGGTTTCGGATTATTTCCCAGCCTATCAATTTGTAATTGCTGGAGCTCCCACGTACCATTTAGAGGACTACCAGCCTTTTATTGGAGGTAGAAAAATCTCTGTCATTTTTAACGAGACTTATAATTTACTTCTATACGCTCAAGCTGCGATCGTCACCTCTGGAACAGCCACCTTGGAAACGGCCCTTCTAAAAATTCCGCAAGTAGTCGTCTATAAAGGACATTCCATTTCTGTTGGCATTGCTCGTAAACTGGTCAGCATCCAATTTATTTCGCTTGTCAATCTGGTGATGAACAACGAGGTAGTGAAAGAGTTAATCCAGGAAGACTGTAATCCCACATCCATCCAAACTGAACTTAAGCGCATCCTACACGACCCCTCTTATCGTAAACGCATGCTCACTAATTACGATCAATTGGCCGAGCGCATGGGCAAAGCGGGGGCATCTGCCAAAGCTGCAAAGCTGATGCATGGTTATTTGCTTGGTGCTTGAAACCTTAGCTCATCAAAAAGACAGTCTGCTTGAACATATTTGTATTCAGGAGCATTCTAATTTAGGGTATTCACGAGGAATCAAAAGAGACTATATCATTTAATACGCGCTTCGAAGTTTCAGGCTTCGAACCAATGTCATGCTCGTCTTTAGGATTAGAGCTGAAGTAATCCATGACTTAGCATTATCCACCCCAACAATCAATTCCCCAGCTCCAATTGATTTTTCACCAGATCAAAGTAATCTCCTCTATTTTTTACCAGCCCTTCGTGTCCACCCGTTTCTACGATTTCTCAATTTTTGAGGACGATAATTTGATTTGCATTTTTCACGGTGGATAGCCGATATGCAATAATCAGGACGGTTTTCCCTTTGAAAAAGGCTTGCAAATGATCATGGATTCTTTTTTCATTTTCGGCATCCAATGCGCTGGTCGCCTCATCAAAAAATAGATAATGAGGATCTTTATAAACAGCTCTAGCAATAAAGGTCATTACGAATAAATGTTTATTGATCATACGCCTTCGCTATTAAAGAGCTGCATAAATACATCCAAAAACAGTACTTTTGTCCAGATATTTTTAAGTAAAAGATGAATAATTTATCATATCTCGGCAGCGAAAATTCGGCTTATATCGACTCGCTTTATCAATTGTATCAGCAAGATCCAGAATCAGTTGATTTTGGCTGGCAAAAATTTTTCGAAGGGTATGATTTCGGCTCTGGTGTCGAGGCGCGTACCGAAACACCTGAACACTTCTTGAAGGAGATTAACGTGTTGAACATGATCAATGGCTACCGAACACGTGGGCATTTATTCACCAAAACCAATCCAGTACGCGAGCGCCGTCAATATTTCCCAGGTAAAGAGCTAGAAACTTTTGGCCTGAGCGATGCTGATTTAGATACTGTTTTTAATGCGGGTGTCGAAGTTGGTTTAGGCCCCGCAAAACTGCGAGATATCCGTGAACTAATTGAACAAACCTACTGCCAATCCATTGGAGCAGAGTATAAATATATCCGCAATCCCGAAAAAATAAAGTGGTTTGAGCAACGCATGGAAAGCGAGCGTAATACCCCTAATTTTTCGATAGACATTAAAAAACGTATTCTACAAAAATTAAATGAGGCAGTCGTTTTTGAAAATTTCTTGGGGACTAAATTTCTCGGACAAAAACGTTTCTCCTTAGAAGGAGCCGAATCCGTGATTCCAAGCTTGGATTTTGTGATACAACGAGGAGCTGATTTAGGTATCGAGGAGTTCGTTATTGGGATGGCTCACCGTGGGCGTTTGAATGTGCTGGCTAATATCATGCAAAAAACGTACAAAAATATTTTCTCCGAATTTGAAGGAAAAGGCTATGATGAGAATACCCCTTTCGGCGGGGATGTCAAATACCATTTGGGATTTTCTACCGATATCGAAACACAATCGGGGAAAAAAGTACACCTGAGTTTATGCCCCAATCCCTCTCATTTAGAGGCTGTGGACCCACTGGTAGAGGGAATTACGCGCTCTAAAATAGATTTCAAATACGGCAGTGATTACAAACGAATTGCTCCTATCCTGATTCATGGAGATGCTTCAGTTGCTGGTCAGGGTATTGTGTACGAGGTATTACAAATGTCAAAACTAGATGGCTATCGAACAGGAGGAACGATTCACCTCGTGATTAATAACCAAGTTGGCTTCACTACCAATTTTAAGGATGCTCGCTCATCAACGTATTGTACCGATGTCGGCAAAGTGACCTTGTCCCCCGTTTTTCATGTGAATGGGGATGATGTGGAAGCCTTGATATATGCCATTAATATGGCGATGGAGTATCGTCAGAAATACCATACTGATGTATTCATTGATATTTTATGCTATCGCCGATACGGACATAATGAATCAGATGAACCCAAATTCACCCAACCGCTTTTGTACGAAGCCATCGAAAAACATCTTAACCCCAGAGAGATTTACAATCAAAAATTACTGGATCAGGGGAGCGTAGATGCCAACTTAGCCAAAGAAATGGAAAAAGATTTCCGGGCGATGTTACAAAGTCGGCTGAATGAATCAAAAGAAGAAAAGGGATCAGCAGTAGCCGATCGGACGTTTGGAGGTGCTTGGGAAGGATTAAGACTAGCCTCCACTGAAGATGTTCATACAGCTGCCGATACAACGGTTTCTGAAAAAAACTTTTTGTCAATTGCCAAAATTATCACGACTCTTCCAAAGGAAAAAAAGTTTTTCAGCAAAATTGAAAAGCTTTTTGATGAGCGTACAAAGATGGTCGAAAAACAAACATTCGATTGGGCAATGGGCGAACAAATGGCCTATGGCACCTTGCTACAAGAAGGCTTTCGGGTGCGTGTAAGTGGCCAGGATGTGGAACGCGGAACATTTTCGCATCGCCATGCCGTTTTAAAACTAGAGAATTCTGAAGAAGAGTTTATTCCACTTGCTCAGCTGACTACAGGTGCTGCCAAGTTTGATATCTACAACTCTCATTTGTCCGAATATGGTATTTTGGGTTTTGAATATGGGTATGCATTAGCAAATCCATATTCATTAACGATTTGGGAAGCCCAGTTTGGCGACTTCTTTAATGGTGCTCAAATTATCGTCGATCAATTTATTGCAAGCGCCGAAACAAAATGGCAACGTTCCAATGGATTGGTACTATTTTTGCCACACGGTTACGAAGGACAAGGACCAGAGCATTCTTCAGCACGAATCGAACGCTTTATGGAGTTATGTGCTGATAGTAATATTCAAGTGGCCAACTGTACGACGCCGGCAAACTTTTTCCATGTATTGCGTCGTCAACTGAAACGCGATTTTCGCAAGCCATTAATCGTATTTACGCCCAAAAGTTTGCTTCGGAATTCGCAGTGTGTAAGTAAGCTGGAAGACTTTACCAAAGGGCAGTTCCAAGAAGTGATTGACGACACCTTTGCAAAAATAACGGATGTTAAACGTGTGTTATTGTGTTCTGGAAAAGTATATTACGATCTGTTAGAAAGACAGAAAATGGATAATCGAACAGATGTAGCCATCGTTCGCATCGAACAGCTGTACCCCATTCCTCACGATCAACTGAAAGTGATCAAAAGCAAGTATAAAAAGGCAACCGAATTTATCTGGGTACAAGAAGAACCTGAAAATATGGGGGCTTGGCCCTATATGTGTCGTAAATTTAGGGATACAGAGTTTAATTTGGAGGCCATATCCCGTAAGGAAAGTAGCAGTACTGCCACTGGATACGCTAAAAAGCATGCCATACAGCAGCAATATATTATTGATAAAGCATTTGATACAACCAATAAGAAGAGTGTTTTGACAAACAAAAAAGTAGAATAAGCAAATTAAAAATCAAAAATCCGTAGCATTTTCATACGGATAAAAGAATGAAAAGGGAGTCTCTGACTCCCCATAATGATTTTAATAATCAACAAATTATTTTAACCCTATGAGTTTAGAAATTAAAGTACCACCAGTAGGTGAATCTATAAAGGAAGTAACACTTTCTTCTTGGAAAAAAAAAGATGGCGATTATGTAGAAATGGATGAGGTGATTGCAGAGCTGGAATCAGACAAGGCAAGCTTCGAATTGACAGCCGAAAAAGGAGGCGTTTTAAAAACAATAGCAAAGGAAGGAGATACGCTTAAAATTGGTGCTGTTGTTTGCAATATAGAAGAGGGAGTAGGAGAAAAACCTAAAAAAACAGAAACAACTCCAATTGCACCAGAACAATCCTTTGTTGTGGGGGCCGAAAAAGCTTCCAGCTCGTATGCTTCTGGAACCCCATCTCCATCTGCTGCAAAAATTTTAGCAGAAAAGGGTCTTAGCACTACCGCGGTCAGTGGGTCAGGTGTAGATGGTCGCATCACAAAAGAAGACGCCACCCGAGCAGAAGCCCCCGTAAAAGCAGTAGCAGATCAAAAAGTAATTTCTGTAATAAAAAATTCAACTGGAGACAGAAATACACGCCGCGAAAAAATGTCTTCCCTGCGGAAAACGATCGCCAAACGATTAGTCGCCGTTAAAAATGAAACAGCCATGCTCACTACTTTTAATGAAGTAGATATGCAACCGATCATGGAGCTGAGGAGCAAGTACAAGGATAAATTTAAAGAAAAGCATGGTGTTGGCCTTGGTTTTATGTCATTTTTCACCAAAGCTGTTTGCGAAGCATTGAAAGAGTTTCCCGCCGTTAATGCACGCATTGAAGCGGATGAGCTAGTTTACCATGACTTTGCAGATATTTCAATAGCTGTTTCAGCTCCTAAAGGGCTAGTTGTTCCTGTCATTCGCAACGCCGACCAGATGTCCTTAGCTGAAATTGAGAAAGAGGTGCTTAGGCTTGCTGGTAAGGCTCGCGAAAATAAACTGGGTATCGATGAGATGACAGGTGGCACATTCACCATCACCAATGGTGGTGTGTTTGGCTCCATGCTGTCGACACCCATTATCAATGCACCACAATCAGCTATTTTAGGAATGCATAACATTGTGGAGCGCCCCGTGGCTGTCAATGGCCACGTACTTATCCGACCAATCATGTATGTGGCACTATCCTATGATCACCGGGTTATTGATGGCCGGGAGTCAGTAGGATTTTTGGTTCGAGTAAAGCAATTGTTAGAAGACCCAACGCGTCTATTGTTAGGCGTTTAAATACAAAATATTCGTCTTGGATATTGTTTTAAAAATTAGATGGATGTTGATGAAAAAGAATATTCTTTTTGTGTTGGTGATGATGATTTCGTTAGGTGCAGTCGCTCAACGTGCTACAGACATAGATTCTCTCTCCACTCCCATTAAAAAGCTCCATAAAAAGGGAGATTTTTACTTTACTTGGGGGTATAATCGTTCTTGTTATAACAAAAGTGATATTCACTTTGTTGGGCCTGGTTATGATTTTACCTTACACGATGTAGTTGCAAAAGATCGGCCTACTCCACTGGGCATCTCATATATTGATCCTCAACAGATATCTATACCCCAATTTAACTTTCGAATTGGTTATTTTATTAATGACAAGTATTGTCTTTCTATCGGCTGGGATCACATGAAATACGTTATTGATGTACCACAGCGTGTTTCCATTTCGGGGAATATCGGAAATATGATATCAGACCCTCCCATTTCAACGAATGTTGGTTCGGTTAACTACGCGGGTACTTATAATGGGAACTCATTTGAAATTCAACCCGATTTTCTAACTTTTGAACATACCGATGGACTTAATATTGCTACTGTTGACCTCGAACGATATGACTTGCTATGGCAATCAAAAAAGAACCCAAAACTCGGTTTGTCTGTCTTAACAGGATTAGGAGTTGGTCCAGTGATACCGAGAAGTGATGTACACTTTTTTGGCGTTGGAGCCAATCATCCTTGGAATTTATCGGGCTATGGGGGGCTTGCTAAGGTGGGATTAAATTTTGACATTCTTCGTTGGTTATTTTTCAGGACGGACCTCAAGATAGGCTACATTAGCTTGAATAAAATACCCACTACAGGTCGCAATATTGATGTAGCGAAACAAAATATTGTCTTTTATGAAAACTCTTGGTTGTTGGGCTTTAAATTTTAGATAACAGCTTATATATTGTTTTGCTTGGATACTAAAAAAGGGGCAGCGACTAATATAGGTCTTGCGTCAGGCGGGGTGATGTACAAACTTGAAGCTTTGCGCTTCTATTAAACTTTAGTAATGAATTGAAAATTTGTGCTCCGAAATCTGCCCGAAAATGTTAGTTCCAATTAAATAACAGGCTCAACGATACAAAACGAAATATGACAAAATTGAAATTTATCTTAATGGCAGTAGCCTTATACACTCTGGATACAAACTATTCGTATGGGCAAGGTTGTAGTGACGCAGGCTTTTGTACCATCAACAGTTTTAAACCTAACAGTACTGACGTTTTGAATAACCAATTCAAGATTGGTGCCTTCTATGGTAAGGCGGACAACTCAACTTCTGTTTATGGTAGTTATTTGGAGTATAACCGACAATTAAGTAAGAAATTTGGACTTGATGCTAAATTGACAACACTTGCTCAAAATGGAAATGGAATATCTGTTTTCGGACTTTCAGATATCTTTTTAAATGTCAACTACAAGGCAAGTGAAAAATTAAAACTTAGAGCCTGTTTAAAAATGAAAAAGGAATAATATTATAGGCCTGAAAAGCGATTGGAAATAGTCTTTTTTGTTGTGACGAAACTTCAAAAAAATGTATCCAACCGATTTATCAGAATCCCAGTGGCAATTTATTAAAA
>CAIOLR010000434.1 GCA_903859135.1 uncultured bacterium
CGTTTGGTACTTTTATTTCAAAAGGCAGGCGTTGCTCATCAGCCACTTGAATCATAAGCAGGCGAATAGCGTCAGAAATGGATAAGCCCATTGCCTCTAGTGCATCTGATGCGCGTTCTTTGGTAGCGGTATCGATGCGGGCGCGAACGTAGCTGTCGGTGGTATGCATGGTGTTGCCTCTTAATTAATATTAAGGTTCAATTGTAGTCCTATTTGGACCGTATTGCAACTCATAGTCTCTTCCAATACAAGATGAGGCTGAAATTACTAGTAGATTCCAATAGAGAATGAGTCTGAACAGGGGGTAGAGTCCAAAAAAAAATAGGCTCCCAAGCCGAAATCGTTCATTATTAAACCATGGTGATAGTTATGATGAATGACGACGGCTTAAAGAGCCCGGAGCAGATTAAAGCATTTTTAGATGATTTAGGAAATACGAAACTAACAGTTTGCAAGGAATCACGGAATGCCTGGATGTCTACAACCCTAAAACGAACGGGATACACTTCCTTGTCCAAAAAAGACAAGGGGATTGTTTTTGAGTACTTACTATTCATGACGAATTTATCGCGACAGCAGATATCGCGTCTTATATTGAATTATCGCAAGCATCGATCAATCAATAAAAAAAATTATGGTCGACATAATTTTCCAAAACGCTATACTCGGGAGGATATTTTTTTGCTTGCGAAGACAGATGAGTATCATCAAACACTAAGCGGCCCTGCAACAAAAAAATTATTTGAACGTGCTTATATTATTTTTGAAGACATAGCGTATGAGCGATTGGCTACGATATCAGTGTCGCATATTTATAATTTACGCAAAAGCCAAACATACGTGATTAAGCGACAGCACTTTGAAAAAACAAAAAGAAGTGCGGTCAGTATTGGAGAACGAAGGAAGCCACAGCCTAATGAAGAACCAGGTTATCTTCGCATAGATACAGTTCATCAAGGTGATCTAGATAAATGTAAAGGTATTTACCATATCAATGCAGTGGATGAAGTAACACAATATGAGGTAATTTACAGTGTTGAAGCGATTTCTGAGCACTACTTAATTCCCGTGTTAGAAGTATTAATATTGACTTTTCCATTTAAAATAAAAGGATTTCATAGTGATAACGGTTCAGAATATATTAATCATAAAGTGGCAAAGCTGCTAACAAAATTGCATATCGAATTAACTAAATCACGATCAAGGCATTCGAATGATAATGCTTTAGCTGAGTGTAAGAATGGAGCGGTTATCAGAAAAATGTTAGGGCACATGCATATCCCACAGAGGTGGGCTGATGAGTTGAATGAATTCAACAAGAATTATTTTGTACCCTATTTAAATTTTCATCGCCCTTGTTTTTTTGTAGAAGAAAAAACGGATGCTACGGGGAAAATAAAAAAAATATACCCCTACAAAAAAATCATGACACCTTATGAAAAATTGAAATCGCTACCCAATGCAGGTCAGTATCTTAATAGTGGAGTTAGCTTTGCTGATCTTGATAAAGAAGCATTGTCCATGACCGATCTGGAGTCAGCTAAACGTGTATCCGAACAAAGGAAATTATTGTTTCGAAAGATTTTTGAATAGTGATAGAATGGTGTCTCGCTGTGGACTACGTGGATTGTATGGATAACTGGTTTTATCTTTAAAGGAACAGTTACCCACACGATCCTCGTGTGGCCCACAGCCTAACAATAGGTATTATTTGATTTTAAACAGCGGCGCTCTGAGGCGCCTTGTGTAATTGCTGAACGATAGAGGCTTACCCCTATTTCAGCCTCATTTTTGGATTGGAAAATACTGTGGATTTTAATCAGTTAAGAGAAGGAAAAATCGGGGCTATGAAGATTTGAGTGGGTAAACTCTCGCTCCGTCGTCCTCGAGGTACTCCTCGGGATCCAGAATTTTATCTTATTAATTCATTGTACAAATCACTCCAACTGGGATTCACTTCTTCAATAAGATGACGTTTCGATTGTCGAGACGATTTTTTTAATGGTTTCTCACGCTGGCCGGCCTCTATAATTGTTGCGTGTTCTTCAAAATAAACTAAATTTGTTACATTGTATTTTTTAGTAAATCCAGAAACAAACTTATTTTTGTGCTCATAAATACGTCTTGTCAACAACCACGGGCTTAGGCCACGTGGTATGACGCCGAACTACGTTCGGGTACAAGCTGCGCTTGCCCTACATTTCATTTCGGGTGTACTTCATCCACCAGATGACGCTGCTGGTTTTTAGTGAGGTCTTAATAAAACAACCCTTTTATAGAGAAGTCATTTATTTTTCATGAATTTTCACCTTATTACAATACAGTACTTTTAACTCTGGATCCCCACGGAGTACCGTGAGGACGACGAAGCCAGGCTCACTCTTTTACTTTAC
>CAIOLR010000435.1 GCA_903859135.1 uncultured bacterium
CAATAACTATACTTAAAAATATACTATTAGATTTGCCTAGTTTTTTACCAATCTAAATTTAATTTTTTTTGTAAAAAACTAATGGTCAATATTTTTTTAACAAATAGTATTAAAAAATAAAACAATATGGGTAAAGTCTATATTTTTCACAATGATGTACACAAAGGTGACAATGGCAACAACGTACTGAGTGGATGGCATAATGAAGGTGAGACCTTCTATGGCTATGGGGGTAACGATGAATTGCATGGAGATGGTGGCGATGATGATCTATATGGTGGGGACGGAAATGACAAATTAGTCGGCGGAAGTGGGAACGATTATCTAAATGGTGCCCATGGCAGCGATACTTACGTTTTTTACAATTCCAAGGGAGCTCAGCGTGATCATATTGATGAAAGTAACGGCTGCGGCACAGATACCATTTATTTTGATCAGAGTTTTGCGGGTAATACTTATATATTTTATCGGGATGGAAATAATCTTTTGATTAGGTATGGAGTTAATTCAAACAATGCAAACAATACAATCACTGTCGAAAATCACTTTACTACTACTGCTCGAGTAGAAGATATTAAGTTCAAATGTGGTAAACAAGTTACACTCAGCAAGATCGAAAATAATGAAACTTGGTCTTTCGATTCATTTTCAAATGCCTATTTCCATTGGTATGGTGATAATCTGGAGATTTGGGATGACACGGGTTGTTTTGTCATAAAAGAATTTTTTGGGACCAATGAAAAAGCAGCTACGGACATAAAAGTGGGTGATAAAACTAAGTCTGTTGCTGACTTTACAGAAGCTAAAAACCGGCAAGATGCAACGGGTTTTTATTACTATAAATTATCAGACTTTTTTAACAATGGTCAATTGGTTTCTTCCAATGAAAAGGTAAATATCGTTGGTACCAATCAAGGAGAGACCATCGAGGGTGATGCTGGCGCTAATACAATTTATGGTGGCAATGGTAATGATCAATTAAGAGGTGAAGCGGGCAATGATACGTACGTATTTCGTGTAGGTGATGGGCAGGATGTCATTAGGGATGAATCTGGAATAGATAGCATCCAATTTTTTCAAGACTTCAAAAACAATAGCTACACATTTGAGCGTTCGGGAAATGATCTCATTATCTACTATGGCACAAACGATCAAATCCAGATCGAAGATCATTTTAATGGCAAGGTCCTAGATTACATCAAGTTCAATGACAACGTCCAGATAGATATTTCTGGGGCTGGAGGCTTGTCACAAGACACTTGGGGTACGTTAGCATTTAGCGCAAAGGCTATTTTTCAAAAAGAAGACAATAACCTGGTGATTTCTGATGGTGAAGGTCGCTTCATTCTAAAGAATGTCTTTGGTGATACTAAATTGCAAATATGCACGCAGCTGAATTTAACAGTGGGTACCATCACGAGCCTTCAGAAATTGTTAGATATCAAGACGGTGCTGGATCAAGGAAATAAACTTCTCGGTGTAGATCGCACATACCAGTTATCCGATTTCCTTCAAAAAAAATTGCTTGTTTATCAAGAAGATGGCCAAAAAAAAATCATCGGTACCAATCAAGGAGAGACCATCGAGGGTGATGCTGGCGCTAATACAATCTATGGCCTAAAAGGTAACGACACATTGAAAGGCGGTGCTGAATCGGATACTTATATATTCCGCAATGGCGATGGGTTGGACACGATCGAGGACGTAAGCGAATTGGATACCATTTCTTTTGATCAGACTTTTGAGAATAACACCTACCAGTTTGAGCAATCAGAAAATGACCTAATCATCCACTACGGTGATGGTGATAAAATCGTATACAAAAATCATCTTAATAATAATTGGCTTGACCGTATTGAATTTCAAGGAGAAAAACACATCATACTCCCTTATGGACCTTCTGAAAAAATTTGGTCGATAAATTTTAGCTCAAATGCTGCTTTCCAAAAAGAAGGCAATAGCCTGGTAATTTCTGATGGTGGAGGCAAGTTCATTTTGAAAAACGCTTTTGCTGCTAATCAACCCCAAGTATGCACGCAGCTGAAGGTGGGTAATCAGACCAAAAACATTTCAGACATTACTTCGGCTCTAGTACAAGCAAACGGACTCACCAAGGCAAATTATTTATATCAACTGAGTGATTTTTTCAATAATGGTTTGTTAATCTATAAAAATAATAATCACAAAGAGCGCATCATCGGAAGTACAAGCCAGGACACACTAGCGGGTGATGCTGGCGCTAATACAATCTATGGCCTAAAAGGTAATGACACGTTGAAAGGCGGTGCTGAATCGGATACTTATATATTCCGTACAGGTGATGGAGTAGACACGATCGAGGACGTAAGTGGGTGGGATACCATTTCTTTTGATCAGACTTTTGAGAATAACACCTACCAGTTTGAGAGATCAACAAATGACCTGATTATCCACTACGGCAATAGCGATAAAATCACATATAAAGGCCATTGGGGGGGCAATGCGCTCGATTATATCAAGTTTCAAGGAAAGCAAATTGAGGTCACTCATGGAAATCAAGGTTCTGCATCGCCCTGGTTGTTACCATTTAGTGCAAATGCTACTTTCCAAAAAGAAGGCAATAGCCTGATAATTTCTGATGGTGGAGGTCAATTCATTTTGAAAAACGCCTTCGATCATAGTCAACCCCAAGTATGCACGCAGCTGAAGCTGGGACAACAGACCAAAGCAATTTCGGACATTGTTTTGGCTCTGAACGCAGCTAAGCCACTTCTTGAAAATAGAGATATAGAATATCAGCTAGCCGACTTTTTCAATAATAGTTTGTTAATCTATAAAAACAATATTCGCAAAGAATACATCATCGGACACATAAGCCACGACAACCTAGAGGGAGATGATCATGCGAATACAATCTACGGTCAAGAGGGATCAGATAAGCTTGATGGCAAAAAAGGTAACGATACCTTAAAAGGGGGCAAAGGTGAGGATATCTATCTATTTCGCAGCGGAGATGGTCAGGATGTAATAGAAGATGACAGCAATGCGAACGATTTAGATGTAATTAAGTTTGAAAACCGTGAAACCAATATACCATCGGAGGATATTAAAAACCTAGCACGTGTTGATAATAATTTAGTGATTACACACGGTACTGGTCATGATAAAATCACGGTGAATAATTATTTTACCACTGACCCAAAACGTATGCGTATCAAAACATCAAGCAGCATGCGGTACAACATCTGGGATTTAGTTCGCGAAGCAGAAGATAAAACCAAGGCTAAAAATGAACCATTAAATAACTGGAGTTACAAGTTTGAAAATCTTGCTCATCCTGACAGTCTGTCGTCTCAGCTGGTGGTTTACGATACGAAACGGCCTGACATTAGTGGAGAAACCTTAAATATAGTTAAAACTACCAGTGGAGATCAAACCCAGATAGTTGAAACCATTGATTGCAGCAAATATGTGATGCCCAACAGCAATGATTCAAATGATGGTTTATGGATCAAAGTGGCCGAAAAACTTGCACATTTTACCCGTAAAAACAGTAATGAAGCGGAGATGACTAAATCGACAGAAAGAATACTGCAGGGTATAAAACATGTTATTGGCACTTCTAAGAACGACATCTTAGAAGGGGATGATAAAAATAATACGCTCAGCGGAAGGGGCGGCAACGATGTGTTCTCTGGACGTGGAGGCAATGACACCCTCATTGATGGTATCATGCACCGTGCTGGCAGCGGAGGAAATAGTACCTATCGGTTTATGGGAGGAGATGGCCACGATAAAATTTATGACTGGGGCGGTGAAGATACAATTCACATAATGGACAGTCCTGATAAGTATTCGAAGATAAGTTTTGCAAGAGATGGGAATGACTTGAAGATCGGGTATAACTTCGACACTTCCGATGCTGGAAAAGACTCCATCCGCATACATGATCATTTCAGTGTTGAACGAGGGATAGAACATTTCAAATGGGGAAATGGGAATCCATTCAATCTTACTTCGCTTACAAGCAATATGATAGATGCACAGTCACAAAGCTATAAGTTAGCTAGCTCAACCCTCGAACCTATAACGTAATACCCAAACCTCAATCTGAGTAATTATCAAAGTTCAGAATCTCACTTTGGTGAGATTCTGAATACAGTAATATGTCCAAACATAGGAAAGTACCACATCTCAATGCTTTTGCTTCATTCCATCGCCCCGCAGAAAATTTAAATCAAATCATTCACCAAATTGATCGAAAATACATAATCAATTTTGTCTAATTACTTATATGCCAACAAATAACATAAAAGACCCAGAATTAACTGAGCATGCCGTTATAGATCAAAATAACAATCAACAACTAGTAAGCAATGATATAGGTTTACTTGAAGACAGTTTTTCTACTACGCCTCCTACTACACCTACTAATCAGAGAAGACTATTTAGTGACGATGCTAACTCACCACTGAAAGGACTTGTGCCTACTAACTTTAGTACACCACCATCTAAACCTACGCCTCCTGCTAATCAGAGAAAGCCATTTAGTGACGATGCTAACTCACCAATGAGAGAACTTGTCACTACTAACTTTAGTACACCATCTAAACCTACGCTTAATTTCTCGGAGCCCTTTTTTTCTAAAGATTCGAAAGAGCGTAGTTTTTTTGATGATAACTCGCAAATCCATTATAGAGATTGGTTTCACATATTAGATAATATAAGTACCCTATCGCTTAACGATACTACAGAGTCAAAAGAGAATTCAGAATCAAAAGAAAATTTAAAAAAGAAAAAAAAAGCCTTACTCAAATTTGCACTTACAAATTTTCAACTGCAGGCTACGTATTTACCCGAAGACCGTAAGCGCTTAGATCGACAGACTTCTCCGTTGGTTTTAGAAGGTTACGCTAGGGGGATAAAAACTGGACTTTGGGAAATTGCCCGAGAAATACAGCAATCAAAACTCCAAGCAAAATTGAATGACAACCAGAAGAAGATTATCAAAAACTTTAACATTTTTCTAACAAATCGTCCTTTTGATTATAAAGCTTCTAATAATACCGAAATCATTATCAAACCCAAAGAATTTAATACTATAGATTCATCTGTCAATTTAAATGATTCAAACACTGAATCTTTTTATATCAAATCGTTAGGATTGCAGCTTTGTAGAGCGAGTAGTACAGAAAATAAAGGCAAGGAAGCAGGGTCAATCAACCAACTGATGGGAGCTAAGGGATTAAGAACATCCCCCAACGAATCTGCTGAAATTATTTCTAGTGAAATGATTGAGAAGAAAAAACCTAGCGATGCACTAAAACTAATCATTAACCAGATTAAGAGCCCAAATAACAAACCTTTCGTCAAACATATGCAACAAATTGGTTCCAAACCAAATAACAAAGTTGCACTACAAAATAGTAGCCTGATGAATGGTTCTGATTTTGATGAAATGAGTAACACTCGTTATAAACTGAGTGATCCTGCAACAAGAACACCTAAAGGCTATTTAAACGAATTATTAAGAGTTCATACAGACTTTAATAACCAACTAACGAGCAATAATAATTTACCATTTTTTATAAAACAAAATATAGAAATACTACAACATCTAATTGGTAACCCTAGTGATTTTTTTAAAAAAACAACATCAGGCTTAATAACCGCGCTCTTTACTGAGGAGTTTTCAAATGCGACTGAACTAATTAAAGGTTGGGAATCGAAACACGTTGGCAGCGACAGGAATTCTTCTTTGATGATGGAAAAATTTTATCAATCCATGCAAAATATTCATCATTTGATACGATTCCAGGCAAGTTGGAATAATGAAAATGTAAACCTAAAGGATACGATTAAAAGCCTACTATCAGAAAATTTTCATGAATCATCTACGGTTATAGTTGGTCCACATGCCTTAGCAATATTTGATCAAATATATCAAGCCCTTCCCGACGGAAAAAATGATGCAGTCTACCTAAAAGGGGCCTATTACGAAACGCCAGATTTATTTCCAGATGCTCAAGAATTGGACTCTATCGATCATGAAGATATACGCACAAAAAAAGTGATAATCATGGAGCCGCATCCCAATAATGCCGCATTAAGTGAGATTAAGCCTCATGATCCAGTAAAATTGATTCAAAATGTATTTGAGAATTCACCAGCAGAAAAAAGATGCACGATAGTGATGGATGTTACGCTTAATCACTTAAGTGAACAACAAATAAAGGATGTATTATCGGAAGCTAAGCCTCATATCGAAAGCGGTAAATTGAATTTAGTTTTGCTACAAAGTGGTACCAAGTTCTTTCAAAATGGGATGGATTTAGTCAACATTGGCACGGCTGTTATTTTAAATGATAAAAGTAGCTCTCCGGATTGGGTGGCTTTTAACACAAAAATGGAAGCAAGCAGTTTATCTATTCCAAAAGAAGATGAACTATATATTGCCAAAATGCTATCCAAAGATAATAACAAATTGCAACGTGATTATCTCGATAAAGTTCGCAGCAATACAAAGTATCTAAGAAGAGCTCTAGGAGAGCATGAATTAGGTAATAAAAATAAACATGCATTTGAACTGTGCGTCAATACCGATTCAGATACCGTTTATATTGCTTTTAAGCCAACTGACGAGTTTATTAAAAAGCAAATAGGGGATCGAGCCATTACGGATACGGATCGCATGGAGGTAAATATAAATCTCTACAAAAAATTCTTCTTGCCCACATTTGACGACTTGCCAAGTGTCGATCGTTCAAGTTTTGGATTTAACATTACCAATTTTGGCGAATGTGGCGAAACAGTACGTATTACATTAGGCATTGAAGAAACTCAAATGATAGATGAATATGCACAAAGAATAAAGAAATTAAGCACGTATTTATTTTCTCAGGATAAACCTATTAGTAACTTGTTTATAAAAAACCCAGTTCTACCAATTTTTAAAAAGTATTTTCTCGAGAGACAAAATGGTGTATCCAATAAAGGAGTTTGTGTCGCCCTATCATGGCTCACGGCTGTTGCTTTACAAAAGGGAGGAGAAAATGGTTTGAGGCAGTTGACAGATAATTTAAACCACCTCGACAAATCTAACTCAATCGATGCTGATAACTTTAAAATTGGAATAAGTGCACTGCATGATCATGCAAACAAACACTATCCATTAAAGAGCGGGGACATTTCGCATACGTTCGATGACATTATTTCAAAATTGAGCAATGCCAATAGTACGGCGATGTATAAGTTAGGTACGACGAATCATGCAATGCTAATAGGGGTTACAAAAATGAATGGTAATAGTAAGTATTATTTTAGTGATTATGAAGGATTGAAGCCTATTGTAGTCCTTTTTGATGACATAAATGGACTTAATGATCACTTAAACACTTATTTTGATGCTGATAAGTTGAGTCGTTACCAAGTAGTGAATAAAAAATTTGAGTTAACCCACATCGATGTAAATCGCATAGCAGACCTTGCAATTCAAATAGAAGACGGTGTTTTTATTAGCCCTGATACACTTTGGCAACAAAGTAAAAATATCAGTGACATACTTGTTGATTTAAGAAAAGATAAGCAAGAACGTGTCGATTTGATTAAAGGGCTGACCGATTCTGGAATGAGTGCCCAAGATCTTTACATTAGTCCCGAATTGGAATTAATGCAGAAGCATGGGATATCCGATCCTGTTTTGCATTTAATGAACGATGCTAATCAGCTGGACCAACTAGTCACGAAACAAAACGACATTCGAACAGAAATCCAAAAAATAAAACCTGAGTTAACCAAAGATCACATATTAGTTTATGATGCCATTGAACATAAACCTAACGGAGACATCGCAGTACACCTTGTACACCGTAATGGTAATCAAAATGAAACACGATTGGTTGATATTGATAAGAACCAAAATCAGGATCTTATCAACAATATTAGCCAAGTCCATAAAAATTATAAGAAGTTAGCCTCATCTCCTAAATGGGTTAATAGGGTGGATAAAGTAGATGATACGATCGGCTATATTGGCTTGTTGAATCAGTATCGAGCGATTATTCAGGGAGAGCAGCTTCATCCTGCTACGCTAGAGCACCAACTCATTGGTTACGGGCAGTTCGCAGTGGCAAACACCCAAGCCGCAACTCAAGTAACAACTAAAGCATGCCAATATTTAAATAAAATGGCATCAACCGCATCTAAAGCAAATCAGTTTATGAAGGTTGGCAGCATAGTTGGTAAAGCTGGTAAAGCATTGCCTGTGATTGGTGTAGCATTAGAAGGCGGCTCCTTTGCACTCAGTGTAAATGATCTGGTCAACGTGCTTAATGATTCTCGTGCAAGCGACTTACAAAAAGGCCAAGCAATTTCAAACGTTGTTTTGGGTGGTGCAGGCTTGACGGTCTCAGTGATTACAGTCGGGGCAATGCTTGCAGGAGCAAGTATTGTTGCTGGCGCGGCAACGGGAGTTGGATTATTGCTAATCCCGATAGCGGCAGGCGTCGGAGCTATCTTTGAGTATTATCAAGACATGGAGTCCGCTGATCAAACTTATAAATATATCGGATCCATTACCAGAGCATATGATCAAGGATTTGTGCTAAAGGAGGGCACATTGTACTCCGAATATGGGGCAGTGGTAAAAAAAATCGATCTAAGAGCAGGTGATAAGTGCATTTATTTTGGTAGCCAAACGGTAGAAAGCCAAAAGACTGAGCGTGCTTGGGGTGATTCAAGCGGGGATCGATATAGACACGGTTCCGATAGAAATACGGAGAAAAATGTGCTATTCGCCGATAGCAAAAAAAGCATCCAAGGGGCCGTTACTAGACTTGTTTTACCAATGACAGCCAATCAAAATCTGAAGTATGTCTACAATGATGGTAATTTGGACGCGTCGAATCTGGATGCAGATGGTAGGCGTACGATGGAAGCTTTGGCTAAAAAAGGAGTCGCCAACTCTTACTATTACCTCGGAGGATCAAATACTGAGCGGGAGAAAAAAGTTGCTGTTTCAGCATATGGCATACACCCCGAATCAATGTTTGATACTTGTATCGAAGTTTTCCTAGACAAACAAGTCAAACAGCTATATGCTCCAGCACTTGCCGAAAAATTAGCACACAACAAACTTACGTATGCTCTCCAGGGCGATAATGGACAGTACACACTTACTTTAGCTGATAAAGTAAAATTTGAACTTTCTGAAAACACCAATTCCTCATCTACTTGGATATTAAATTCTGCTAACTTGGTAGAAAAAGATGATATTCAAATTCAACCCAGCAAATTGATTATAGGTGGGGTTGAGATTGATGTGTCGAAACTAGCTGAAACCAGTAAACTGACTATCCAACGTCAAAATGGGGATGTATGTACTATCAATCTCGAGGATCAAACAAAGACACTTACTCAAATGAGTGGTCAGGAGTATGTAAAGCGTCAAGCTGATCTTTCTATGGGTGGGTATATTTTACCAAAAGGCGATCAGTACATGCTTATCAAAAACTATCAGCATAATAACCAAAACGTTGGAAATGCGTATTACAATAGTGATAAAAAGCAACTATTGTTCTCTACCCCTACAAAAGATCCTCGCCCAGAGGATGCTGTAGCAGTGATGAATATTTTGGACGAGCTGACGAAAGGTACACTATATGAGATTAAACACCATCATCAGGAAGGTACTTCAACCACCTATACTCCTACAGGGTCTTATATGGGTACTGGGTCCTCCGCAAGTTCAACAATTGAATATGGCTCTTCTTTCGAATCCAAAGAACGTAAGAGTCAAGAGATCTCAAGCCTTAAAACAAGCATCGAAAATGCGAATTTTCAAGCTTCGCATCCATCATTATATGCAGACATCAAACAATGGTTAAGTAACTATGATGATAATACCCAAAAAATTAGTAAGCAAGTTAGCGCTCAATCAAAAAAGTGGGAATCGAATGTACAAGTAGCAGCGATATCTACGGAGAACCTAGATGAAAATAGCTTCCTCAAAAAAGCGAATTGGAATGCCTCCAGCGCAGTCAGTTTGATCAAACAGCAGCAGGGAACGCTAGAATCACTGCATGAACAAACTCAACAAAAATTCAATCCGCTATACAATTGCGTGCTAGGTGGTATCGATGGAAACAACCGTTACTTTTTCAACATACAAAAAGGCCTTGCTTGGCAAACAGACGCAACGGGGGCTATTCAGAAACAATACGCACTTCCACTAGCGACTAGTGAGTGGGATTACAAGCACTTATCCTTTCGGCAGGCCACCAATGCCAAAGGTGAAAAACTATTTCTATTGGATGTTATCGCACATTCGCGAACAAGAAATAAACCAATAAGTAGATCATTGACCTATCAAATAAGTACTGACCGCATGTATTTATTAGTCGATCATACAGATCGCTCCACGCACACACATCCATCTGCTTCAGGGCTTGGTCAGAGTACATTCGAATTTCCGAATGTACTCAAGGTACAATCGGAAGAATCTTCTAGCTATGTACACTATTATAACGAGATAGTTGCCGATAAAAACTACTGGCTGTACAAAGGCCAACGTGTTTATGCTGATTTACCAAGCGATGTGAGTATACAAGCTAGAAAGTATATATCCATAAATCACATCCAAAGCGAGGATGCTCAGCCAGATTTATTTTACTTGTACGATCAAAAAAATAAAAAGCTGTATCAGCAGGAAGGGAATTGTACCACACGAGATGCGAACAACCCTAAAGCCCAATTAGTAGGTACTACTGGTCAAAAGATTACAAATGCTTTTGTACACAATGGCTTTGCTTGGGCTACCGATGAACGAGGAGTAACCTATCAGGTAGGACGCAAAGGCATGCTGGACACCATCGCCCAGGTAAATTTAGATCCAGCATGGTTATCAGCAAATGGAAAGGAAGACTGGATCAATTGGTTAAAATTGGATCTGTTACAGAATATGACAGACAAAACTCGTCAAATTCGTATCCATGGCCTCAAAAGCCAAACAGCAGATGGAGAGACGTATGCTTGGTATGAAAATAACAAGCTGACAGCAGTTGATCTAGGTAAGGATTTATCCTTCATTGGGCTAGATCCTACAGGCACCAAAGCCTACTTGTTTAATGATCAAACGGGCAAGTTGTACCAGCAAGCGACATCTGAGCTCTCTAACAAAACCAATGATCTCACTATCGATGGATATACATTAAAAAATAACAATACAAATGAGGCTTTACTCCCTGCTTACACTTTTTCCAAGGCGACCGTATTGGATTTGGAAGAGCTTGTAGACGGTAAGCATGTTGTGAACAAACTTTTATCCTTAAAGATCGGTGATCAAGGGACACGCTCACTCCTATGGGATGTGAAAAAAAATAAAAAAACATTGACTATTGCTCACCCTGCCGATATCTCCCGACATGCATCTCTGCTAGGCGAGGTTGATGCACTTATCCTCCTAGTTGACCCCCATGGAGCTGATAGTGCATACACCTATAATTTGGACACCTTACTCACTTTAGCTGGAAAAACTAAGTTAATTACAATCAATTATCAAAATACACGGTCGGATAAGTCCATCTTCGATCTGTTGCAGTATTCAGCTACATCGACAACCAAGTTTGGCCAGCTGGGAAATGATCTTTACATTACTGATGAACGAGGAACGGTTCATCTTCAGCATGTATTTACCTCAGAACAACAAACAGCCTACAAACAATTAAAATTTCAAATTTCTAAAGCTGATTCTACCACTTTTTCCCAAAGCGTTTGGGAGGTATCAAAGCAGTTGGAAAATGCGGGGATATTGAGGTCCGCTATAGATTTTTACCGATTTTCAGACTTTGTGAACACAAGTCAACTAATATGTGAAGAGAAAAGCCAAATAAAAGACATTGTCGGAAGCATAAACGATGATACGCTAAAGGGAAGTAAGTTACCCAATAGCATCTACGGTCTGCAAGGCGACGACAGGCTTGAGGGGGGGGATGGCAACGATATGCTGTATGGAAACGAAGGCAATGATACACTATACGGGGGGGAAAGAAACGACGACTTATATGGCCAGGAAGATGATGACAAATTATATGGTGATGAAGGTAGAGATGCACTGCATGGAGGCACGGGAAATGATCAAATATGGGGAGGTGATAACGAAGATGAATTATATGGCGAAGAGGGTAACGACGAGCTATACGGCGGGAATGGAGATGACTTCTACGTGTTTACTGCTGGCGATGGGCATGATATCATCGACGATGGTGATGGTATAGATGTTATATACTTTTCACAAGCCAATCAAAATAACACCTACACATTCGAAAGATCGGATAACAATCTTATTATTAAGTATGGTAATCAAGATCAAGTTACCGTCCGTGATCACTTTGATCCTGCCAAAGAAAAATCTATAGCAGGTATTGAGTTTCAAAATAGTGGAATGATCGATCTCGAAAAAGCTTCGGAATGGATGTGGTCACTAAGCGCTGAAGCGACCTTTAAAAAGGATGGGGATGATCTATGTATCTCTGATAGAGGAGATACCTTTGTGTTAAAAAATATTTTTTCGTCCAGCAATTTGAGTGCTTGTACGCAGTTGGGGCTTCAATTAAATGACTTCCAGAAGTATCGGCCTACATTTTCAGCTATCGACCTAGCCTTAGCTCAGGTATCTACACATCTAGGTGAAGACTTTCACCATTGGTATAAGTGGACCGACTTTTTGAAAGCTGGGGTGTTGATCAATCTTACAGATGATCGTATCAATCATGCCATCGGAGTTGCCGACAATGCCATTATTATTGGTGATGATTCTGCTAATACGTTGTACAGCGAAGGAGATAAAAGCGTGTTGAGTGGTATGCAGGGCAATGACAAGCTTTATGGGGGCACAGGAAATGACACCTATCGATTCCATGGTGACGATGGAGTGGATACTATTGTAGATAGTGGCGGTACAGATACGATCGAATTTACTGCTGGAGTAGAGATTAAAACCATGTGCCGCCAAGGTAATGATTTGCTCATCGAGCACGGACAAGCGTCTTCTATTCGAGTGAATGGCTATTTTAGTACTACCTCAGCTCAGCCAGTAGAGTATTTAAAGTTATCTAACGGAAACACGTTTCAAATTAGAGATCTGGTTGACAAGGCAAAGACAAAGAATTCTACTAATACACAAGCTACTGATTGGAGTTTCAACATAAATGAGTTAACAGTAGGATACTCACCCACGACTCAGGTGGATGTAAACAACCCATTACCAACCATTGATGTTTCTACTAACGAAACGCTTGATTTCAGTACATGGGAACGCCTGAAAACGCCTTCTGCTACTAGCCAAGATCTGAAAGTTGATCTAAAAGACAAACTCTGGCAGCTACTGGGTTTAGGTAATAAAATAGGTAATACAAATGGGATAGGACCAAGTATTCAAAATATTACTGGAAGCGCTAATAATGAACACTTCATAGGCAATGAAGCTGCTAATAAAATTTATGGCGGCGGTGGTCGCGATGTGTTTGAGGGCGGCACAGGAAATGACCAATTCATAGATGGCAGTATAAACCAGCTTGGCGGCGATAGTACTTATGTATTTAATAACGGAGATGGACAGGATGAAATTTGGGATTGGGGAAGATCTGATACGATTCGATTAGAACCATTCTCAATACCTATCTCGAAAAATGGAAGGCCAAGGGACCTTACTCCAAAAGTAACGTTTTTAAAAATGTCCAATGATTTAGTCATCAAGAACAATGCGGATACCAATTCTTCTATACGTGTACATGATCATTTCCTAGCAGGACGAGGAATAGAATTCTTTGAATGGGGGGATCGCTTTAATCTTAGTAATCTAACAAGTAATCTAACAAATAACACATCACAGAGTTACGCACTCGAGGCGCTAACAGAATATAAGATAGTATAGCCTATCCAATTGCTTTTTTGCTACAGGTTGTATCGCATGGGCAGTATTAGAAGGGAGCTCAACGCGAAAACTCCTTTCTTATACTGAACGTGTGTTTAAGCTTTTCAAGGAAAAAAATGACTGCATTCAAACATCCCCCTACTTTGGGGGATTTGGAAAAGCTTCTATCTTGCATAAACCAAACAAAATAAGGTCAATCTAGAAACTGGAAATACATCACGAAATAAAAACTTGCTTAGGCAAACACAGAGATGTAAATCGAAAATTTTTACCGTCAAATAATCCTTTATCGCTTAATTTCAGCTCGGGGATAACTAATAAAGCCAAAAAGGAAAGTGTCATATAGGGAGCCGAGAGCGTGGAACCTGCTTCCTTCGACTTTCGATCTAAATCATCATACTTTTTTGCGACTTCATAGCCATCCTTATTACTCATCAAACCCGCCACTGGCAAAGGCAAAATTAGTTGATCAAGTACGTGACTGAACGAAACGCCACCCTTTGACTCGATCACCAAATTAATTGCCTTTACAATTTCAGCATCGTTCACTCCCAAAGCAATAATATTATGACTATCGTGTGCAACACTGGATGCAATAGCTCCTTTTTTTAGACCGAAGTTTTTAACGAATGTAATGGCCGGTTTGGCTGAATGATACCGATTGACCACAACCAGTTTAAGAATATCCTGATCAACATCGGATTGAAGATTGCCATCCGCTACTTTTAATTCCTTCAGCAATTCGTGGGTTATTAATTGTCCATCAACTGCCTCGATCACACGCACCTGATTAGAAACAGCAGGAGCCTCGATATCTTTTTCCGAAATCAATTGACAATCGAACTGATTAACGATTTTTTCGGATACAGATTCGATCATACTTCTTTTTCCGTTGGCAACGAGCTCGCCATTGATGTATGTTCTCAAAACATGAAACTCCTGCAGATTATTTACTTCAATAAAATCTGCGGGATCATCAAGCTGCAGTAAGCCCACCTCTAGCTTATAATGCTTCACCGGATTATAACTTAAAGCCCGAAGAACCTTCATTGGAGCAATGCCTTTTGCTACCGCCCGAGCTGCAATTTCATTCAAATAGCCAAGCACCAACTCGTTGGGATGTTTATCATCCGAGCAAAACATCATCCGATCTGGATATTCATCCAATAAAGAAATAAGTGCTTCAAAATTTTTGGCTGCACTTCCTTCTCGGATCAAAATTTTCATCCCGAGTTTGAGCTTATCTAGTGCTTCCTCCTTGATAAAACATTCGTGATCGGTACTTATTCCAGCTTCCACATATTTCCGAGCATCTTCACCACGCAAGCCAGGCGCATGCCCATCAACAGGTTTATGCTGTTTTTTGGCTGATGCTATTTTTACCATCACCTCTTCATCGCCAAACAAAACACCTGGAAAATTCATCATCTCTGCCAGATACTTAATCTCTGGCCATTGCATCATTTCTTCAATTTCATTTACTCCTATTTCGGCACCAGTCAAATATGTTGATGAATTGAAATCTTATATCTATCAAAATGGAGTAAAAAATGAGGGAAATATTTGGATGGTAGATGATATATCAGTGG
>CAIOLR010000436.1 GCA_903859135.1 uncultured bacterium
ACCTAATTATTGACATATAATACTGAATGTCAATAAGTTGCTAATTTAACAAGACACCCTATTGGAGGGGGCTTTTTTGATCTGTCTTTATCTCAAAGACATAAACTTATTTTCAAAATTATTAAACTTAGCTTCTATCGCATGATTCAAATTCGTTTGACCATTATCAGCGGTTAGCCTAGCGAGCTCATTGAGAATAGACATGCCCATTTGCACATCTCGAGCATTTAGATTGGGGCTATCTTTAGACATGGAATACAAGAAATTGAGTTCATCTTCAACAAATGCGGCTGTACTCTCGACGATTTGATTGGCTTGTTTTTGTTCCTTGAGCTTGTAAAGAAGCTCTGCCATCGAGTACCTACGAATACTGAAGTTGAGTGAGTAAATTTTCTCTGGAGTAACTTCCAGACATCTGTTCAACGTTTTTTTTGCTTCTTCGATGCGGCCTTCTTTGTATAAATTTTCGGCAAGGATATTAAAGTTGTTAATGATCGTAAAAACCATCCTCAATGACTCTGGATCCAGATATCGCGCATTTTTGATATTGCCCCACTTGAACTTATTCATCATATTATCATACATCACAGCTGTGTTTGTCAAATCAGATCGTCGCCATAGCGAGTCGGGTATTTGATTTTTTAGCGGCAATAAGCGATAGGCAAACCCTTCATTATACAGGTACTTATCTAAGCCAATATAATTCTCTGAAGGAACCGTGATGGCAAAATAAATAGGACGCTTCCAATTGTTATGAGCCAAAATATCAAACATGGCTAACTCGGATTTAGACACATAATTTTTGTTGTATTTCCACTCCAACGCAGGAACGATTTTCTCTTTTTGTGAGGCACTCAATGTATTCGTGGCTATGATTTCATCGGGATTGACCGTAATCTTCATGTTTTTGGTCGGGAGGAAATTTTCTTCCGATCCATCCTGGTAAGAAACCTTGTCCTCCGAATGATCCGAAGTCATGATATCGAACAAATGTTTCAACTCGGTGTATCCTTGTATACGATAATCCTGATAACCTAACACATCACGAACACCTTGAACGTATTTTCCATCAGGCATGGTAATAGGTAGCGGAGCCGATTCATTCACTTTTTCTTTCAATTGACGAATGTACCAGTCGGTACCCAGCAAACTCAGGTTTACTACGCGCACATCTGGACGTATATTTTCAACCTCCTGTGCATACCACAGTGGATAGGTATCATTATCACCATAGGTAAACAAAAGGGCATTGGGAGCACATGATTCTAAATAATCAATGGCAATATCCCGAGTGGTGAATTTAGTAGAACGATCATGATCATCCCAACCATCTTTTGCTAACACGATTGGTGCAGCAAATAATCCAATTAAGGTGGCTAAAATGGCACTATTCGTTGGATTTGCTTTTTTTTGGATCCATTCTGCCAGACCAGCAACACCTAGCCCAATCCAAATAGCAAACGCATAAAATGAACCCGAATAGGCATAATCACGCTCTCGAGGCTGCAATGGCGTTGGATTCAAGTAAAGGACAATAGCTATACCAGTAAAAAAGAAAAGTAATCCCACGATACTCGCATCTTGCCGATTACGCTTGAAATGCCATACTAGACCAATCATCCCTAAAATAAAAGGCAGAAAATAAAAACGATTGTATCCTTTGTTTTGGGTAATACTTTCTGGTAGATGATCCTGAGGGCCTAAATGCAATTGGTCAATAAATTTGATGCCACTGATCCAGTTACCATGCACGTTATCGCCATCGCCTTTTTCATCACTTTGCCGACCTATAAAATTCCAGGCAAAATAGCGCGCATACATGAAGCCTGTTTGATAGCTGAAAAAGAAACCCAAATTATCAACAAAACTGGGTGATTGGCTTTCTCCCAATTTCATCCAATCGCGGTAGTAGTCCACATGGCTGGGGTCATCACTATACATTCTGGGCAAAAAAGTATATCGATCATATACACGTTCGTACTTGCGCCCCGCTATTTCATATTTTTCTTTTCCCTTGCGGTAGATGTTATCTCCTTCTTTACTATCAATGGGCTTCGAATCGAAATATTGTCCGTAAAGCAGGGGGCGATCACCATATTGTTCACGATTGACATAGCCTAACAATGAAAATGCATTATCTGGGGCACTATTGTTCAAACTCGTGTTGGCTTTTGCTCGTATCACGATCATGGCAAACGAGCAGTAACCCAAAATAATAAACACGATACTGATCAGTGCCATATTAAGCACCCTCATTTTTTCGCGAATCTTGATGGCATACTCCAAAATGGCTAAAAAGATAAGCCCAACAAGGAGTCCACCGATGCTACCTCCGATAGTCATCAAAAGCAATAAAGATACGACAGAAACAAGCAGTGTGATACGTGTTTTTTTAATGGTATAAAGTATCCCCGATGTTAATGAAACAATCAACAAAAAGATAAAGAATGTCACCCCAGTTCCGAAGCCTAATCCGAGGGTATTGACAAATAAGAGGTCAGCATATGCGGCGAACCGAATGAGATACTGAACGATTCCATACTGGATAAATGCTAAAATGACGACACCTGCAAACAAAGCGAAAATGGTTCCACGATCTGTTGTTTCCTTTGTTCTGCGGAAATAATATAAGAGAGCTATCGCTGGGATGGCCAATAAGTTTAGTAGATGGACTCCAATAGATAGCCCCATGATGTAAGCGATAAAAATCAACCATTTATCAGCATCAGCATCATCCGCATGAGAATCCCACTTTAACGTTGCCCAAAAAACAATGGCGGTACATAGCGAAGACATCGCATAAACCTCTGACTCAACTGCCGAAAACCAGAACGAATCGGAAAAAGTATAGGCCAAAGCCCCCACCAGTCCTGATCCCATGATGATGATTAACTTGCTATATGTCAACTCTTCACCCGACTTCCAAACCACTTTTTTGACCAACATGGTGATCGTCCAAAACAAAAAGAGGATGGTAGCACCACTTGATAAAGCTGAGCCCACATTCATCCAATAAGCGATTTGATGAATATTGCCCATGGCTAGTAGTGAGAATATTTTCTGTATCATCAAAAACAATGGAGCACCAGGCTGATGAACAACCTGCAACTTATAAGCCGCTGAAATGAACTCGCCACAGTCCCAAAAGCTCGCTGTTGGCTCTAGTGTTAAAATGTAAACAGCTGAGGCGATTACAAAGCTAAGCCAGCCTAAAATATTGTTGGTTTTCGTGTAGTTCATTGATATGTGTTTAATACTAAAATTGTGGCCGAAAATAATGAATTTATCGCTACGTATTCAGACATAAAAACTTGTTTAATATTATTTAACTGATGTTATTGAAATGGCAGTTGCTGATGGCCTTAACATTGTAACAAGTCAACCGGAATCAGTTGATGAAGTTTTAGGGGTCAATAATCGTATCCAACTCAGTCATTTGGAGCGTGTTTA
>CAIOLR010000437.1 GCA_903859135.1 uncultured bacterium
ACTGATGATGAGTATCGTGCGCATTCTGTGCAATATATACTGATTGACTGCCAATATCAGGATAAACAACAAAATGTGGTCCAGCTCATACGGCCAGTTAAATTCGATGATGTTTTTGTGTGCGATAATAAACAGGGGAATCGTGATGAGTATATTTAACAACAAAATAATTAGTGCATTCCAAGGCTGAGGCACCTGAAACTTTTGATTGATTTTGGAGTTTTCTAATTTTTTTTTGAGTTGCATAGTTCTAATAAAGGCTTCTAATAACGTCGGTGTAATTAAGTGGATGATCTAGAATATTTACCTCTAATAACTGGTTCTGAATAGCATTCAATTCCAATTCATCAAAATTTTCTTGAGACCAAGTTGTTTTGTCTAGCCATATTTTGGTGTCGGTTACTTGCAACTGATACCGCTCTGCGATTCGTTCAGCCAAAAGATCTTGTTTTTTGAAGCCTTGTGTTTGGGAATTAATCAATTTTAGTAATTGGGTTACTTCGGGAGTATATGTTGCCAAAAAATCCTTTCGCGCAGCAATCACAAAACAAGGCCATGGAGTAGGGCAGTCGGCCAAACGACGAAATACACCTTGGTCTACCAGCGGTTTGGTCATGAAATGCTCCCACATAAAATAGTCGGCTTTTTGCGAGGTTAATGCTTGAACAGCACCGTCTATGGTGTGCACAATTTCAAATTTAATAGATCTATCCCAACCTTGGTTGTTTGCATTGACGTAAGCCATGAGTTGTGATCCCGATCCAATTCTGGAAATGGCTGCTGTTTTATTTTCTAGATCAGCTAGCCTGTAATAGGACGAATTTGCAGCGACATGAATACCCCACAACAATGGGGATTCGACATATTTTTGTACTATCACGGATGGATTCCCTAAACTGATATCTTTCAAAATGCCTTCGGTGAGTACAATGGCCAAATCGGTAGAACCTTCGCGAAGCAGTTGGCCTAATTTTCCAGTTCCTTCGGGAACGTTAGTCCATTGTACATCAAAGCCAATTTCCTGAAACAAGCCCGATTCAATCGCCTGGATCCAGGGGTAATTAAAATGCTCGGGGACGCCAGCGAGGGTTATCTTACGCATTTTTTAGGTTATTGTTTAATTTCCACCAGTTCCATTTCACGCCGTCAGCGGCAATATAGTCTTCTATAAAATCCATTCCCAGTTTAGAAAGAATCTGATTGGATGCGCCATTGGCATGATGTGTAAAGGCATGGAGGGTTTGTATATTCATTTGTGTAAATCCATAGTCCAACCAAGCTTCTGAAGCTTCTGTTGCATAACCTTTCCCCCAAAATGCTTCGTTCAATCGATACCCGTAATCATAAAAATTGGGTTGCCCATTTTCAACGTGATCATTCACATATTTAATTCCGGTCCAACCGATGAATTCATTGGTGTCTTTTAAAATGGTGGCAAATCGGCCAATGTTATTTTCGGCGTATTGTTTATGAATATACGCTATGAGTAATCTAGATTCTTCCAATTGTTGAGTTGGTTTTTGCCAAAGGTAGCGGTGTACATTGGGGTTGGCGTCCATTTTAAATAGATCTTGGGCATCGCTCAGTTCAAAAGGCCTTAGCAATAAAC
>CAIOLR010000438.1 GCA_903859135.1 uncultured bacterium
ATATCACCTGTATGAAACCAGCCTTCCTCATCAATAACTTGTTTCGTTTCCTCCGATTTCCTCCAGTATCCTTTCATCACACAATTCCCTCGAACAAGAATTTCACCTTCAGCACATTCGAAATTCTCAACAAAACTATCATGTGTTTGAATAGTGATCATTTTTTTGGTCTCTGCCTGTTGTATGCCAATTTCAATACCAGGTAAAGTACGCCCAACGGTACCATAAACCTGCCTATGAAACTCCGTTACGGCAATAACAGGGGATGTTTCTGTTAATCCAAAGCCCTCTAAAATCTTTATACCCAAATTTCCAAAAAACTCACCTACGTTTTTAGGAAGGGCAGCACCTCCAGAAATTAAAAATTTTAATTGTCCACCTGTTTTTTCTTTAACCTTTTTAAATACTAATTGCTCGGCAAACCAATGCTTTAATCGAAGGGACACATGCACTTGTTGACCAGATTCACGAATCTCTCTATACCGCTTGCCTGTTTCAATGGCCCATAAAAATAGTTTAGCTTTTATACCATTTCCTGTGGTACCACTTTTTATTGCTTTATCATGAATGCGCTCCAATAATCTAGGTACACAACTCATTACGGTAGGCCTAATCTCTGCCATATTCCGAGCTAAAAGCTCCAGACTCTGTGCAAAAGCTATCTTACAGCCTTTTGCACAACAAACGTGATAAGTAGCAGTCCGTTCGAATACATGCGATAAGGGCAAAAATGAAAGAAAAGTTTCATGCTCATCTATAAGAATCTGATCCAAAGAAGCCTTCACATTCTCAACAAGATTAGAATGAGTGAGCATAACCCCCTTGGGTATACCCGTTGTACCCGAAGTGTAAATCAATGATGATATATCTGAAGGTAGCACTTCTTCTCTTCTTCTATTTAGCTCTGCTCCGAACTCCTTCATTCGGCTATTCCCTTCTTTGATCAGGGTTTTAAAGCTCAATACACTTGCTTTAAGATTTAGGCTTGACGTATATTTATCAAAATCATCGAAGACGGGAATGATACGTTGTAATTTGGGGCAGTCATTTGCAATTTTTAAAATTTTACGAAGCAAAAATGGATTGCCAACCAAAATTGCCCTTGCTCCTGAGTCTTTAAGAATATATTTAACCTCCAGTTCAGAAAGTGTGGGATATATCGACACGTTCACTGCACCAACTTGCTGTAAGCCTTGATCATAGTACACATAATCAACTGAATTTTCAATGATCAATGCCAAACGATCGCCTTTTGCAATACCCATTTCAAGAAAGTAACCTGAAATAGCATCCGCCTGAGTTAACACTTGTTTATAACTAATTTCTTCCCACTGGTTTTCAACCTTGTGCAACAGGAAAGTATTGTTTTCAGAGTGTGTATTGTTGACAACGTTACGCAATAGCTGAGGTATCGTGGTAAACTTGTTTATTAAAAACATTTCGATTTTTTTAACAAAGATGAATTAAGCTATACAATTTCCTTCATGCACCATATGCTGGAATGTAATTCCAAAATGGGAATATGTACTTTCAAATTCTACAAATCCTATTTTTTTATAAAATTGAATTGCTTGAGCTCTGGCTGCTAAATATTGTTTAGTTCCTCCCATTTCAGAAATCCTATTGATCAATTTTTTCACCATGGTAGAACCATAATTTTTACCCCTGTACGCTTTTTTTACACCAATAGGACCAATTTCAAATCTATTATTAACAAACAAAATACGCCCCGCTGATACTGCAACATTATCATCATACATAACAGCAAACAGCGATGAATCCGGAATAATACCAAAATGACTTGTAAAACTATATCCTTCTGAATTTGGAACTTTAGTATCTTCCTCGTCTAAAAATACTTCTTTTATTATTTTGAGGTAATCATCCGATAATTCATTTAATTCATTAAACGATTCAAAATATTTAGTTATTATCATAAAAAAGATTTAAATTTAAGGACGAAAATTTTGCATAAAATATATGCAATATGTCTCTTCTGTATATGCTAAAAAAATAGAATGGGCATGTATGCTACTTTTATCTCTAAATAAAAAGTACTCTAAAATCAAACAGAAAAACTCTCACCGCAGCCGCATGTACGCGACGCATTGGGGTTATAAAAATTAAACCCTTTTCCATTCAGCCCATCAGAAAAATCGAGTTCGGTACCGGCTAGGTATAGGAAAGATTTCATATCTAGAGAAATACGAATGCCTTTATCCTCAAAAAACTGATCTCCAGGTTTCTCTTCGTTATCAAAATCCAGCTTATATGACAATCCAGAACACCCTCCTCCCTGAACAGAAACACGCAGAAAATGGGATGAATCCAATCCACTCCCCTGCATCAGAGCTTCAATTTTATTTTTTGCTTTATCTGTTATTGTAATCATTTTGTATTAATGATGTCCTTTTTCACTTTCCAAAGCTTGCATTCCATTCTTTACCCGATAATCATTGATAGCGGCTTTGATAGCATCTTCGGCCAAAACAGAGCAATGGATTTTTACCGGAGGTAAAGCCAGTTCTTCAACAATATCCATATTGTCAATCTTCATCGCATCATCAATCTTCTTTCCTTTTAACCACTCCGTAGCCAAAGAAGAAGATGCTATAGCCGACCCACAACCAAATGTTTTGAATTTGGCATCGGTAATAATGTGATGTTCATCAACCTGGATTTGTAAACGCATCACATCGCCACACTCGGGTGCCCCAACCAAACCAGTTCCAACATTGCTATTGTCCTTATTTAACGTACCCACATTGCGTGGATGTGTGTAATGATCAATTACTTTATTTGAATATGCCATGTTTTATATTTTAAGGGAGACAGTTGATTTATTTTATTTATTTAGGTTCTATATACTCCAATGCACTCTCCCCCTTGCCTGTCGGACGGAAGAAGATCGCTGGTAGGATAGGCTCTATTTAATGTTCTACCCACTTTACTTTATCAAGATCAATTCCATCTTTGAACATCTCCCAAAGCGGAGAAAGTTCACGTAAATGATTTACCGCTTTTTTAGTTTGTTCAATTGCAAAATCAACTTCTTCATCTGTTGTAAACCGTCCCAGTCCGAAACGAATAGATGAATGAGCCAAATCGTCGGATAGACCTAAACATTTTAAAACATAAGAAGGTTCTAATGAAGCGGATGTACAGGCAGAGCCAGACGAAACTGCTAAATCCTTCATGGCCATCATCAAGCCCTCCCCTTCCACATACTTAAAAGAAATATTAGCTGTATGAGGCAAGCGATGTTCAAAATTTCCATTTAGATAGCTCTCTTCCATTTCTAAAAGTGAAATTTGAAGTCTGTCTCGCAAAGCCGATAAACGTTTTGCATCTTGCTCCATCTCTAATCGGCATAGTTCAGCTGCTTTTCCGAAACCAACAATTCCAGGCACGTTTAATGTTCCAGATCGCATACCCCGTTCATGTCCCCCACCATCTATTTGAGCCGTCACCTTCACTCTTGGATTTTTGCGACGAACATATAAGGCGCCAACTCCTTTCGGTCCGTACATTTTATGCCCCGTAAAAGCCATCAGATCAATTCCATCCGCATTGACGTCCACCGGTATTTTACCTACTGCTTGCGTTGCATCTGTCATGAACAAAGCCCCATGCTTGTGGGCAATGGCTGCGATCTCTTTAATGGGTTGAACAACACCCATTTCATTATTTCCGTACATGATGGAAATAAGAATGGTTTTATCTGTAATTGCAGCTTCTAATTGTTCCAAATCAATCAAACCGTCTGATTGAACAGGTAAGTAAGTAACTTTTGCTCCTAGTCTTTCTATGTGTTTACAGGCATCTAGCACTGCTTTGTGTTCTGTAACGCACGTTATGATGTGGTTGCCTTTATCTTGATACATCTCAAACACACCCTTGATGGCTAGATTATCAGATTCTGTCGCCCCCGAAGTGAAAATAATTTCTTTTTCATTAGCCCCAATTAGTTGAGCAATTTGACCCCGAGCATAATCAACCGCTTCTTCTGCAGCCCAACCAAAGGCATGATTCCTACTCGCTGAATTACCAAATTTAATCGTAAAATACGGCAGCATCGCGTCCAAAACGCGTGGATCCATCGGTGTTGTCGCATTGTTGTCTAAGTATATTGGAAGGCTTATCATTATTCAAATTAAGTTTTAATTCAATCACAAATGTACGAAATAATCTTGCAGTGGCCAATTATCGAATCAGGCGGGGTATAACAAAAAGTGAAGCGATTTCTTGAACACCAAAGAAACCGAGTGTAACGAGCTCTTGAGTGCTATTAAAAAGCAGATAAAAATGAAGAAACGAACACGAACGAAAAAACAAACAATAGTGAAAACTTTAGCGAAACGACTCTTGAGTACCATATAAAAATAAATAAAAGCACGAAAAAATATGCAACACTTAGAGCCTGTTTAAATTTTATTCAACAATAATTTTA
>CAIOLR010000439.1 GCA_903859135.1 uncultured bacterium
GATTGCCCATGAACATGATGCGCTACAACCTAATATTCAAAAGGCATTCGAGGCACTGCTCAATCGTCGTTTAGCTGGCGAGCCCGTCGCTTATATTATGGGTCGCCGTGAGTTTTATGGTTTGGATTTACTGGTCACGCCTGATACTTTAATTCCAAGACCTGACACAGAAACCTTAGTAGACGCTGCTTTAGCTAAAATTTTAGATAATGCCAATCAATCAATTTTAGATTTAGGCACTGGCACCGGTGCTATTGCACTGGCGGTGGCTAAGCATAGACCAAAAGCCAATGTCGTCGCGGTTGATGCCTCGCCAGCCGCCTTAGATGTGGCAAAAAATAATGCGGCTAGTTTAGCCATCACCAATGTGCGCTTTATGTTGAGTGATTGGTATGCTGGCCTAGCTAATCAGCGATTTGACCTTATCGTTAGCAATCCACCTTATATTGAGCAAAATGACATTCATCTCACGCAAGGCGATGTGCGCTTTGAGCCTATCAGCGCACTAACCTCGGGCGCCGATGGTCTTGATGATATTCGACATATTGTTGAACATTGCCTAATTTACCTAAAACCCCAAGGCTGGTTAATGATAGAGCACGGCTACAATCAGGCAGACTTAGTGGCGGACTTAATGGCAGAGGTGGGATTGGTGAGTATTGAAACGCTCAAAGATTTAGCCGGCAACAACCGAGTCACCATGGCTAAAAATCCGCTTATTATTAGTACACATTGGGACTGATGGCGTGTAAGTATTTGCTAATCGCCTTGTATATATTCATCCTTACCCTGCACATAGCTATGTGCAGACTCAAGTAAAGATTCAATTTCAGCGGCCGTTAATGCGCGCACTTTTTTAGCGGGGCGACCCATGTATAAATAGCCGCTTTCTAGCAACATGCCAGACGATACTAAACTACCCGCCGCTAATAGCACGTGTTTTTCTATCATCGCTTTGTCCATCACAATACTGCCCATGCCGATTAGGCATTCATCGGCAATGGTACAGCCATGCAAAATGACGGCATGACCGATGGTGACATTGTCGCCTATGATAAGCGGAGAACCTTCAGGATCATCTTTAGATTTATGGTTAACATGTAAGATGCTGAGGTCTTGAATGTTGGTATTTTTACCAATACGGATAAAATTAATGTCACCCCGTATTACCGCACCTGGCCACACCGAGCTATTTTCATCTAGGGTGACTTGTCCAATAATGGTGGCGCTGGGGTGCACATAAACCCCTTTTGCGATGTGTGGGCGATGCTGCCTAAATTGTTGTATGTTGTTTGAGTTTTTCGTCCAACCTTGCAAGTACTTTATTTTATCCTCGCAACTTTAAGTGCCATATACACTGTGAGGCATATTATCCATTACTCGTTTTGTATCTTCTATAGACAAATTGATTTCAAATCAGCAACTTGTCTTCCATGATATCAAATTAATTTCAAATCAACAACTTGTCTTCTACCTATGATATCAAATTGATTTCAAATCAGCAACTTGTCTTCTAGGTATGATACATTTTTGGAATGTACTAGGTATAGTGATACATAAAATAATGCAGATGCGAATAGTAGGTAACGTGTTCACTGGAGCAAAATGGAACGTGAATGGATTTCCCTTATCAATGGATCGAAATCTTTTTGAAGGTGATTGCTGGCGAGCTCAAGGATGATCTAAGTTGCGCATTTGTTGCAGGTGGGATATCATAGACGACTTGTGAAGAGCATAGTGAGCAGTGTGACCATATGCTAGATCATTTGGCAATATACAACAACGAAAATTTGCTCAAAAGCATAAAAGTTGGCCAAAGTAGGTTCAATACTTAATTAACAAGTAACACTCACCAAATTTGGTAAGTGAGCAAAGAAGGAAGTTGCCAAAAAGTTCATGTTAAAACATTATGGCAACATATAAAGACCCGAACAGAAATTAAAATCTATGCATTGAGTCATGATCAAAGGTCCTCGTCAAGTTTAGCATATTGTATGAAAAGCAAAGAATAATTAAATCTTTGAGCATATTTGGCAAAGAAAAAAGGTCAAGAATTGATCATCAAAAAGGTCTACCTATATAATGCAGGTCCCATATTTCAGGAGGACAATGAGCGCTTTTTAGCATCAACCTCTGGCTGAAATGGAGGCTGATATTGACGCGATGGATCGATTGATTGCAAAGGATGTAGTATTGCAGTGAAAGACATCAAAGACGGGCTCTAGGTAGGTACAAAATGTACTCAAAACACTTCACCTTCCGAAAGAGGATCTTCTGTGGTTGTCGTTGTCAATGGTGGATCTTGATTCGAACCCACGATCTTGATTTAGTAAGTTAGATCTTCAACCATCGAGTCTGTGGTCTCAACTCTTTTTA
>CAIOLR010000440.1 GCA_903859135.1 uncultured bacterium
ATGTGAAGCTTGAACGATTAAAATTGTGCAGAAAATTAAATCACTTTGCACTCAAAGCCAAAATTTATCTCGCCGCTAATAAAGCTGCTTGGGAAGAAGTACAAAAAATAAATTTTCAACCTACTGCGTAACATCAGTTATTAAAAGAAATGAAATCAAATGATTTTTCTAATCGCTGGCGATAAGGTTGTTCTGTATATTTTCCATACATTTAAAAACACAAAATTTATTTATTTTACTATAGATCAATTATTTATACTAAAGTTTAATGAACTATTGATATGAGTAGCATTAAATATTGTTTTTTGTTAAAAAAACCGCATGTTTGGCAATGATGATCATCATTTGGATCGTTTGTGTTTTTTGTGAGCTAAAGCCTTGTCAAAATAATTCAAATTCAAAGCTGTTTGTGCCTGTGATAATTGATTTTTTTTCTAAAAATGACTATATTTAATTATTCTCACTTAGCGTGCATTTTTTGCTGAATGTGATTGGATTATTGTGAATAATTGGCGTAATTGTTGATGACTTAATTTGTAACTCGGTTGTTATAATTCACTTGATTATTAATGTTTACCAAATTAGTAGGTTAGTGCGTTTGAAACACGAAAAAAGCATTTTATGGAAGCTAAATTTTCACCACGCGTCAAAGACGTGATTTCGTACAGTAGGGAAGAAGCTCTACGTTTAGGGCACGACTACATTGGGGCAGAGCACTTATTGCTGGGGCTGATCCGAGAAGGGGATGGGATGGCAATTAAGATCCTGAGAGGATGTGAGGTTGACATCCTATACTTGCGTCGATCGATTGAAGATGCTGTAAAAGGAACGTCAAGTACGACGGTCAATCTTGGAAATATTCCGCTGACCAAACAGGCAGAAAAAATATTGAAAATCACTTACTTAGAAGCCAAAATATTTAAAAGTGATGTGATAGGCACCGAACATTTGTTTCTTTCTATTCTGAGAGATGAGGATAATATTGCTTCGCAAATATTGTTGCAGTACAATATCAACTACGATATTTTCAAAGCAAAAGTCGAGCAAAATAAGGAGGACCTCCGAGACGATATTTCTGCTTCAGCTACGAATGAGGATGATTTTAAAGAAGAAGAAAGCTTTAGTCAGCCTAAAAAAGTTTCGGATATTAAATCAAAAACACCAGTTCTTGATAATTTCGGCCGCGATTTAACACGAATTGCAGAGGATGGGAAATTAGATCCAATCGTCGGTCGTGAGAAAGAAATTGAACGTGTTTCCCAAATTTTATCTCGTCGAAAAAAGAATAATCCAATCCTAATTGGTGAACCTGGTGTAGGTAAGTCCGCTATTGCCGAAGGTTTGGCCTTACGTATTGTGCAACGTAAAGTATCACGGGTACTATTCAACAAACGAGTAGTTACGCTGGATCTAGCCTCCTTGGTTGCAGGAACAAAATACCGCGGGCAATTTGAAGAGCGGATGAAGGCGGTGATGAACGAGCTGGAAAAATCGCCAGACGTGATCCTGTTTATAGATGAAATTCATACCATCGTTGGTGCAGGTGGAGCGTCAGGCTCATTAGATGCATCCAATATGTTCAAGCCTGCTTTGGCTCGTGGAGAAATCCAATGTATTGGAGCAACTACCTTGGATGAGTACCGTCAGTTCATTGAAAAAGACGGTGCACTCGATCGACGTTTCCAAAAAGTGATGATAGAGCCCGCCACTGTTGATGAAACAATAGAAATACTGAATCGTATTAAAGAAAAGTACGAGGAACATCACGGTGTGACTTATACCAATGAAGCAATATTGGCTTGCGTGAATTTAACAGCACGCTACATCACGGATCGTTTTTTACCAGATAAAGCCATTGATGCACTCGATGAGTCGGGTTCACGTGTGCACTTGACAAATATTCATGTTCCGCCAGCTATTATTGATATCGAACAAAAAATCGAAGAGATTAAAGTCAAAAAAAATAAGGTGGTCCGTAGTCAGAAATATGAAGAGGCTGCCAAGCTTCGCGATACGGAAAAACATTTACTAGAGGATTTGGAGAAAGCAAAGAATGAGTGGGAGTCCGAAACAAAAAGTAAACGTTACAATGTAAGCGAAGAAAGTGTGGCGGAGGTAGTTTCCATGATGACAGGTATTCCACTTCAGCGCGTTGGGCAAACAGATAGTCAGAAGTTGCTTGGTATGTTTGATGCCATCAATACGCGAATCATTGGACAAGAAGACGCGGTAAGAAAATTAACCAAAGCCATACAACGTACACGGGCTGGACTGAAAGATCCTAAAAAACCAATTGGCTCATTCATTTTCCTCGGACCAACGGGTGTCGGTAAAACGGAATTGGCGAAAGAGCTTGCCCGGTTTATGTTCGATATGGATGATGCGTTGATTCAAGTGGATATGAGCGAATACATGGAAAAATTTGCTGTTTCCAGATTAGTGGGTGCCCCTCCGGGATACGTAGGTTACGAAGAAGGTGGACAGCTGACAGAAAAAGTTCGTCGCAAGCCCTATTCCGTTATTCTTTTGGATGAAATAGAAAAAGCGCATCCAGATGTATTTAATATCCTGTTGCAGGTACTTGATGAGGGACAATTAACAGACAGCTTGGGGCGTAAAGTCGATTTTAGAAATACAATTGTGATTATGACGTCCAATATTGGTGCGCGCCAGCTGAAAGACTTTGGTCAGGGAGTCGGATTTACAACTTCTTCGAAATTGACACAAGCAGATTCTTATACGCGTGGAATTATTGAAAATGCACTCAAACGTGCTTTCGCTCCCGAATTTTTAAATCGGGTGGATGATGTGATTATGTTTAATTCACTCGATAAGAAAGACATATTTAAAATTATTGATCTTGAACTAGAAGCATTGTTTCTTCGTATCAACAAATTAGGATACATCATTAAACTAACGGAGGCTGTAAAAGAGTATATCGCCGAAAAGGGATTTGATTCAAACTTTGGTGCTCGCCCATTGAAACGTGCTATTCAGAAATATCTAGAGGATCCAATTGCAGAAGAAATCTTGAAGGGTGGCCTCTCGGAAGGGGATACCATGGAGGTG
>CAIOLR010000441.1 GCA_903859135.1 uncultured bacterium
CATATCCTGGAGGAGCTCCATAAAGTAATGCTGCCGAATGCTCTTCTTTAAATTCGGACATGTCAAATCGAATGACCGCATTTTCGTCTTGAAACAAAAACTCTGCTAAACTTTTGGCTAATTCTGTTTTACCAGTACCTGTTGGCCCCAGAAAGAAAAATGACCCGATAGGTTGCCCTGCCTTACTAAGTCCAGATCGTGATTCCAATATCGCCTCAGAAATAATACTAATGGCATGATCCTGACCAACAACTCGCTGTTTCAATATTTCTTCTATGTTGTGCAGTTTTTGCTGTTCTTCTTTTTGGAGTTTTCCAGCTGGAATCCCTGTTTTTTGAGCAATCACGACAGCTAAGTCTGTCGCATCAATGTGTGCACGTTTTTTATTGGCAATCAGTTCTAACTGATTCAACAATCCATCTGCATGTTTCAATAGTAACGTTGTGGTGTCAAAAGCACTGAGATCGGATGACTGACTTTGTTCTGCTCCCAATAAAAATTTTGTTTTTTGATTTAAATCAGATAGAAACCATTTGGCTTGTGTAAATTTCTCGTCCTCACTTTGCGAAGCATCACTAGTCTTAATTTCAGCCAATCGTTCCAATAGGAGTGGTTTCTCTTTCAAAAAAGTCTCTCCCGCAGTTTTAAGAACGGACATCGTATGATCAATCAAGTCGATAGCAGATTCTGGCAGACTTTTCTCTTTCATGTATCGATGTGATAACCGAATGGATTCCCAAATGGTTGCGTCATCTATTTTAATGTGATGATGCGCTTGATATTTCTGTATAGACTGTTTAATCATCCTGAAATTTATTTCATCATCCGTCTCATTTAGTTTAATGATTTCAAACATGCCAGCTAAACCCTGTTGTTTTTCAATTTTTTTGGTAAACTCCTCAATCGTGGTAGTCGAAATGATGGTCAAGCCCTTGGCTAGTTCCGTTTTTAAAATATTAGCGATACCGAGTTCACCTGCATTGCTGGCCAATAGGGAGTGGATTTCTTCAATAACTAAAATCGCTTTCGGGTACTCGGCCAATTCCCGAATAATATTCTTTAATCGATCTTCAATTTCTCCTTTGTAAGATGCTCCTGCTACAACCGACCCTAAATCCAACTCAAATAGCTGCACGTTTGACAAAATTTCTGGCACCTGATTGTTGATCACATGCTGGATAAAGCCATCAATTAAAGTGGTTTTACCCACTCCATGATCACCAATAATCATGACATTGGCTTTGGAAAAACGGCACAATACCTCGATCATGGCATTTAATTCCATATCTCTACCGACTACTATATCCGTATTATTTTGTGTTTGATTCCGGTGAATACAGTATTTCGATAAAAAATTAGCTTTCGTATTGGGTGTACTTTTAGACGGCTGGCTAACAGTAACAGATTCCCCCTTTATGGATTGACTAGAAAATTGCTCTAACAGCTCCATCCTAGAGATCGGAAAGGTCTTTATTTGATCGTATGAAAAGCCCACGCCAGGTGTGCTCAATGCAACCAGAATACAATACAGATCAAGTGTTTCTTTACCGATGATCGCTTTTATGCTTTCAGCCTCATTAAAAACAACATCGATGATGGCATCAGGCTCAGATGCTAATATATTCGTTGATTTGGGTGCTTCATCGATTCTAACCTCAGCCCACTCCTCGATATAGTACACATCAGCCTCCATACTGTACAACTCTTTCAGTAGGCTGAGGTCTTTGTTCAGTAAAGCTTTAAGTAAATGAGCCCCATTGTAGTAGCGATTAGAGTTATCTTTTGCAATTTTTCCTGCAATTTCTAAGGCTGTGTATACCTCCTGATTGTACCCACTTGAGTTTACCATTATGTATATTCTTTAATTTAAAACATAAAAAATAATATATATATCTTTAAAGTTAAAAATACACATAATTGTCTTATTTTATTTAATCAAAGGGTCCTTTTCTTTGGTAAAGTGATTATAAATTAATTTATCTAACCAAGATGGAAGTAGTTTGTCTAAAAACAGGGTTAGCTTCGCTTGCCCAGTCATCACCAAGGTGCGTTTTCGCTTGATAACAGCATCTACTATCAAATTCGCTGCATGGTCTGCCGTCATCATTTTATCCTCATTCATGCTGGTTTCGCCTTGCGCTGTACCATCTTTTATCAAAGCCACATGACGAATATTGGAAGCTGTAAATCCAGGTGCAACAATTAAAACATGTAAGCCTGTTTTTAAATTTTCTATCCGCAGGGATTCGAGGAAGCCGTTCATAGCAAATTTAGAAGCGGAATAACCCGTGCGCCCAGGCAAACCATGGTATCCTGCCACCGAAGATATCCCCACAACAGATCCTTTGCTTTTTAATAACGCTGGCAATGCATATTTGGTGCAGAACACAGCACCCCAAAAATTAACATCCATTAAATTCCGAAGAACAACCAAATCCAAGTCGTTGAACAGAGCACGCATCGAAATACCTGCATTATTCACCAAAATATCAATTTTTTTAAAAGTTGAAACTGCTTGGTGGATTAAATTCTGGCATTCATCTTCTTTCGAAACATCACACTGAACAGGTATAACTTGAATATTAAATCGTTTTTCCAAATCCTGTTTAATCTCACAAAGCGTGCCATACTGCCTTGCAGCAAGTACGAGGTTAGCGCCTTGTTTTGCAAATTTTTCTGCACAGGCTTTGCCAATACCAGATGAAGCTCCGGTTATAATCACTGTTTTGTCTTTTAAATTCATGTAGAATGAGGGAGCGTATTTTACTTAATTAAATGGTTTGCATAAGGGATGCGTGTTGCGATGGAACGTCCAAGCGTAATTTCGTCCACATATTCGAGTTCACCGCCAAATGCGATGCCACGAGCAATGGTGCTGATGTTTACAGGGAAATTATTTAGTTTTTTATACAGATAAAAGATCGTGGTGTCGCCTTCCATGGTAGCACTAAGGGCCATAATTACCTCCGTAATACCACCCGTTCGCACTCGCTCAACGAGGGATTCAATACTCAAATCGGACGGACCAATTCCATCCATGGGTGAAATTAATCCGCCGAGTACATGATATACGCCATGGTACTGATTGGTATTCTCAATGGCCATCACATCTCGAATATCTTCTACCACACAAATCAGCGATTGATCACGTTTCGTACTGGTACAGATTTCGCAAAGTGTTTGATCTGAAATATTTTGACAAACTCGACAAAAACAAACTTCTTGTTTGAGCTGAACAACCGATTGCGTAAATTTTTCTACATCTGTTGTCGATTGATTCAGTAAGTTTAAAACCATTCTTAAAGCTGTTTTATGACCAATACCAGGAAATTTGGCAAATTCATTAACTGCATTTTCAAGCAATTTAGACGAAAAATTCATGTCGCGAATTTAGGCTTTTAATGGGCAATTTACTTCATTGATACGCGCTTAATTCTCAGGTCTTGTGTATCAAAATAAAAGCTGGGTTCAAGGATAATATAATTTGCTTGAATCAAGAATTCATCACCTTGATGGGTATTTGATTCTCATAATGCGCCTTCAACAAATGACCATCTCCGTGTAAAGTCCAGATATGTTGTGGATTGACCTGCTCAATTGTACTCACAATATCATTCCAGTCTGCATGATCAGAAATTAATAAACTGATGTCATTCTGGAGTTGCAGCCTTTCCCATCCCGAAGCAAAGGCACGCAATACATTTTTCGCCCTGAAATAACTATCAAAAGTCATGGGGGGAACCAGGTACACGTGTCCCTGCGTAGGACCCTTCATTATTTTGCGTTGATAGGGTTCATACTTTCCTGGCGGATAACCAAAAGACTCGTACACTTTATTAAGTGGCAAAATAGAATGGTGCACTAAAATCCGACGATAAGGGCAATATTGATTCATTAGATGAATCAATCGCTGGGCTTTGCCTAGCGCATAAGTACCCAGTAGAATGTTATGCTCACTTTCATTTAGTTTCTTGATTTCCTCCACAGGATCTGGATGTTGAACGGTAGGGTTA
>CAIOLR010000442.1 GCA_903859135.1 uncultured bacterium
AAACGCATGCTCTATAATTAGAAAAAAAGTACACCTCAGCTGTAAATGGCTTATGTAGAAAAAAGAGACAAGTACACCCAATCTAATGGCCATTTCTTAGCTATATAATGCACATATAAGCTTATATTTGCATTATGAAAGCACGAATGATCATTACTCTTGTAGGCATTTTCTTTGTGCCTGTTCTTACCTCCAGCAGTTCATTTGCACAGTGCGCCATGTGCACCTTGAATGCTGAGAGTTCCGTTAAAGGCGGCAATACACAAGGCAAAGGATTAAATACAGGCATTCTGTATCTGTTAGCGGCGCCTTACATTGCAGTTGCCGGCATTGGTCTTATTTGGTATAAGCAGTATCGTCGTAAAAATGGCATGACACCTACTGAAGCTAAAACCATCCACATGAACTAAAGCTATGCCATTTCGAATAACCTAACATGCCAAAAAACACCAAAAGTAAAGCCATTTTAAAAGCCAAATGCCCTCGATGCCGTCTCGGCAACATCTTTTCGGGGCGGATGTATGGACTACGATCTCAAAAAACAAATGAGCGTTGTCCTCACTGCAAAATGAAATTTGAAGTAGAACCTGGATATTTCTATGCGGCAATGTATGTGAGCTATGCATTAAATGTAGCTGAGGGAGTTGGCATTGGCATTTTAACCTATCTAGTAACTAACAAACTCGATTTTGAATACGTATGGCTCTACATTGCTACGGTGATAGGTGGCTGTGTGCTCCTGTCTCCATTTAACTTTCGATACTCTAGAGTCATTCTTTTGCACTGGCTATCCCCCAAAATAAAATACAATCCACACTACGGTAGTAACGACTACGTTTAGTCAAGTGCTTCCATTCGCACAGAAATCCTAAAGCGACCCCCTCTTAAAAATCTACACACGTGTTCCCTAGTAATAGCGGCAATATTTGTTATTGTTGTAATAACTTATAGATTTGGGCTCAAACCTATAAAGATTCCATTTTCAATTTATTAAACATCCATACCTATATAACTATGACAAGCATAACCCGTGTTTTTGACCTTCTAAAGCATATTCAAAAAAATTTCCAAAAAGAGGACATGATAGCGGGAAAACATGCAGGCAAGTGGGCGAAGTACTCCACCAATCAATTCTTGCAGTTAGTGGATGAAACAAGTCGTGGCTTACTCACGCTTGGCATTAAAAAAGACGACAAGGTGGCTATCATGTCCCCCAACCGACCTGAGTGGACAATTTGCGATTTTGGAATCATCCAAATTGGGGCCGTACAAGTGCCCATGTATCCCACATTAGCCGAAGACGATATCCGTTTCATATTGAAAGACGCAAATATCAAAACACTCTTCGTTCATGACAAAATATTGTTCGACAAGCTAAATAACATCTTGTCTGACATTCACCAAGAATTGAAAATATTTCTTTTTGATGAGGCTCCCGGCCTACCCCATTGGCACGAAATTATTGAACTTGGAAAGAAGCATCCAGATATTGATTTGCAAAAACACAAAGACAATGTTACGCCAGATGATCTCTTAACATTAATCTACACCTCTGGTACAACAGGCACCCCTAAAGGCGTCATGCTTACTCATCACAATTTGGTTTCAAATGTACTATCAGCATCAGAAATGTATCCTGAGCATTTTTCTAAGGCTTTGAGCTTTTTGCCTCTATCGCATATTTTTGAACGGATGGTGATATACCTATATCTGTACCGGGGCTCTTCCATTTACTATGCAGAAAGTATAGATACAATTGTTGCAGATATAAACGAGGTAAAGCCACATGGATTCACAACAGTCCCTCGCTTGCTTGAAAAAATATACGACCGCATTGTTGCTAAAGGGCAAGAACTAACAGGCATTAAACGACATTTATTCTTTTGGGCATTACACCTCGGACTTCGATATGAATTGGCCGAAAAAAATGGATGGTGGTATGAGCTCCAATTATGGATTGCGAATAAACTTATATTTTCAAAATGGAGGAAAGCTTTAGGTAACCATATTATGGTTATCGTTTCGGGAGGTGCCGCGCTACAACCACGACTAGCTCGTATATTTTGGGCCGCTAAAATACCCGTCATAGAAGGGTATGGCCTCACAGAAACATCGCCCGTAATTTCAGTGAATGGGCTCAGAGAAGGAGATACTAAATTCACAACTGTTGGAAAGCCTATAGGGGGGGTAGAAGTCAAAATTGCCCCGGATGGTGAGATTTTATGCAAAGGTCCCAACGTCATGAAGGGCTACTACAATCACCCCGACCTAACTGCAGAAGCGATCGATACAGATGGTTTTTTTCATACAGGAGATATAGGTGAATTAGTGGATGGGACCTATTTACGAATCACTGATCGAAAAAAAGAGATTTTTAAGACCGCGGGTGGAAAATATGTAGCACCTCAAGCATTAGAAAATAAATTTAAAGAGTCGATATTTATAGAGCAGGTGATGGTTTTTGGTGAGAATAGAAAATTTCCAGCTGCATTCATCGTCCCTGCCTTTGACGTTTTAAAGGGTTGGTGTGCAGACAAGAATATCACCTACACAACTTCCACTGAAATGATAAAGAATCCAGCTGTTATTACAAAATATCAACGAGAAATTGAACGCTACAATGCAAGTTTTGGGCAGTGGGAGCGCGTCAAAAAGTTTGAGCTTTTGCCCAAAGAGTGGAGTATTGATGGAGGTGAATTAACACCAAAGCTAAGCCTGAAGCGTAAAATAATTCTCCAAAAAAATGAAAATCTGATAGATGAAATTTATCTGGATACAGCTTATGATAAAGTTTAAAAGCTTCACCCCAGCCCTCTCCAAAGGAGAGGGGGTTAGTGGATACATATCTGTCATATACCCCTACTTCATTGTTGGTCTATTTCTTTTTTCATGTTCAGCAGCTTGTGTCAATGGGCAACTGGAAAAAGACAGTGGTGTCTATAAAAATGGGATGGTCGTTTCGGCACACCCATCAGCATCAAAAGTTGGGTTGGATATATTAAAAAAAGGAGGTAATGCGATTGATGCAGCCGTCGCTGTTCAATTTGCCTTGGCCGTCGTTTATCCCAATGCGGGGAATATTGGTGGTGGTGGATTTCTCGTATATCGTTCAAAAAGTGGTGAAACAGCCGCTCTTGACTATCGTGAAAAAGCTCCTTCGCACGCAAGTCGAGAGATGTATCTGGATGCAAAGGGGAACCCAATAACAGATAAAAGTTTGTATGGCCATTTAGCGGCAGGCGTACCTGGAAGTGTAGACGGCATGGTGAAAGCCCATCAAAAATATGGCCAATTAAGTTGGGCAAAGCTAGTACAGCCAGCTATTGATTTGGCAGAAGATGGATTTACAATTACAGCTAAGCAGGCTGTTGAGCTTAATGAAAACGAACAAGAATTTAAAAAATACAATCCAGGGAAGACAATCCCTATTCAAAAAACAGATCGTTGGATTGCTGGAGATATTCTAAAACAAAAAGAGTTGGCTTCTACCCTTAAATTGATACAAGAAAAGGGTCGTGAGGGATTTTACAGTGGTGCAATAGCTGATCTGATTGTTGCGGAGATGAAATCGGGAGGAGGCTTAATTACCAAAGAAGATCTTACAAATTATCAATCCATCTGGCGAAAGCCCGTTACTGCCACTTATAAAAACTACACCGTCATCACCATGCCACCACCATCTAGTGGCGGAATTGCGCTGATACAATTGTTAAAATCGATTGAGCCTTATCCTGTGAAACGTTGGGGTTACAACGCTGATTCAACCATCCAACTCGTTACCGAAGCGGAACGTCGGGTTTATGCGGATAGAGCTACGCATTTAGGTGACCCCGATTTTTACAATGTCCCACAAAAGCAGTTACTCGAGTCGGCCTATATATGCGCTCGAATGAAGGATTTCACATGGGGTAATGCGACTCCAAGCTCAAAGATTAAGGCCGGCGTATTGCCACCCCAAGAGCGGGACCAAACCACTCATTTCTCTATTGTAGATCGTGAAGGAAATGCGGTTGCTACAACAACCACCCTCAATGGCTCATACGGCTCTAAAGTATTTGTAAAGGGTGCTGGATTTTTATTAAACAATGAAATGGACGATTTCTCCATCAAACCAGGAGCACCCAATCTGTATGGCCTGATAGGTGGCGAGGCCAATGCCATTGCCCCCAACAAGCGTATGCTTAGCTCCATGACCCCATCCATCCTCGAAAAAAATGGGCAACTGTTTATGGTAGTGGGCACTCCGGGTGGATCAACGATCATTACATCCGTATTTCAAACCATTATTGACGTCATTGAGTTTGACAAAAGCATGCAGAGTGCCGTTGCAGCGAAACGTTTTCACCACCAATGGCTACCTGACGAAATTTTTATAGAGAAAGGAGCTGTTGATCGTTTAACCAAAGAAAAACTTCAACAAAAAGGATATAAACTAACCGAGCGCGCACCCATCGGAAAAGTGGATGCTATTTTAAAAAATCAATGGGGATATTACGAAGGTGGTGCCGATCCACGGGGTGATGATACCGCGTTGGGGTGGTAAAAGCCTCACCAAGGCTATCTCTCTTCGACAGAACAGACTCAGGGCACAAGAGGAAGTCAATAAATATATTAATCGATATAGCTGAGGCTCTAATCATTTGATATACATGAAAGCGATTTATTCTTATTTTAAAGATTTTGTCGCTTTATTCTTCCCTGAATTATGCGTTGGCTGTGGCACGAGCTTATTGAAAAATGAACACAGTTTATGTACCAGCTGCATATTTCATTTACCTCGCACCCATTTTCATCTCGATCCTGACAACTCAGCTGCTCGTACATTCTGGGGACGTTTTCCTTTTGTACATGCGGATGCCTTCGTCTATTTTCAAAAAGGAAATAAAGTCCAACGGATCATACACCAACTCAAGTACAATAACAAAAGCGAAAGTGGCTTCAGAATGGGCGAACTATATGGACACGAGATCCAACATGTTCCACCATGGCAAGACCTAGACATCATCATACCCGTTCCGTTACATCCCAAGAAAAAGCGTCAGCGAGGGTATAACCAAAGCGAACATATCGCATCGGGACTTGCATCTGTGCTCAATATCCCAGTGTCTACGACACACCTAGTGAAAAAGATGCAAACATCCTCCCAAACCAAAAAAACACGATTCGAGCGTTACGAAAGCCAAAAGGAGGCTTTCCTCATTCAGAACAGCACGGAAATAGAATGTAAACATATCCTACTCATCGATGACGTCATCACGACAGGAGCTACGCTCGAGGCCTGTGCAACGGCTCTGCTTGAAGTGAAGGATGTACGCATTAGCATTGCTGGTATTGCTTTTGCTAAGTCCTGAATCACGTTGCGCTTTATAGGGGTAATGGAGATTTTATTTGTAAAGTGGATATTTCTCCATCATCTCATTCACCTTTTTATGCACCTTTTTCAAGTGAGCTTCATCCTCTGGGTGCATGATCACTTCATCGATGAGCCCTACAATTTTTTCCATGTGTTTTTCTTTTAAGCCGCGTGTGGTGATTGCCGCCGTGCCTACACGGAAACCAGAAGTCACGAATGGCGACTTATCATCAAAAGGAACCATATTTTTATTTACCGTAATGCCCGCTTTCCCCAGCGCAACTTCGGCAGCTTTACCCGAAATATTTTTATTGCGAAGGTCAATTAACATCAAGTGATTATCGGTACCGCCTGAAATAATTTGATAGCCAAGGTCGACAAAGGCTTTAGCCATCATAGCCGCATTTTGTTTCACTCGAATAATATATTTCATATAATCCTCGCTCAGTGCCTCACCAAAAGCAACGGCTTTGGCAGCGATGATATGCTCCAATGGGCCTCCCTGTGTACCTGGGAAAACAGCACTATCCAATACAGAAGAAATCATTCGTAAATCTCCTTTGGGTGTTTTTAACCCGAGTGTATTTTCAAAATCTTGCCCAATCATGATCATTCCTCCACGCGGGCCACGCAATGTTTTATGCGTAGTGGTGGTCACGATATGACAATACGGAAGTGGATCATTGAGCAATCCTCTTGAAATTAATCCAGCAGGATGTGATATATCCGCCAAAACAAGTGCTCCTATCTGATCAGCTACTTGGCGAATAAACTGATAATCCCAATCGCGAGAATAGGCAGAGGCCCCACAAATAATCAACTTAGGTTTTTCTTTTAATGCAACCGCTTCTAGTTTTTTATAATCTACTAAACCTGTTTGGCGATCAACACCGTAAAAAAATGGTTTAAAATACTTGCCCGAAAAGTTTACGGGCGACCCATGTGTAAGATGGCCCCCGTGAGATAAATCAAATCCTAGTATTTTATCTCCTGGCTGCAACAACGCCAAAAAAACAGCCACATTGGCCTGTGCTCCAGCATGTGGTTGCACATTGACCCAGCTGGCATTGAATAATTGTTTGGCACGATCAATGGCGATTGTTTCTATTTCATCGATCACCTCACAGCCTCCATAATAGCGCTTTCCAGGTAAGCCCTCGGCATATTTATTGGTGAGGACAGAACCTGCTACCTCCATCACTTGTTTGCTCGCAAAATTTTCTGATGCAATCAATTCGATGCCCGTTTCTTGGCGATCCAGTTCTTTTTCAATCAGATTAAATATCAGTTTATCTCGTTTCATGGAATGATTATATAAAAATAAGTGGGGCTCAAAAGTACAGATTATCCGCTTTCTACTGATTGCGTTCGATCCAAAAATTATTAAATCCAATCCCAACCTGAATCGAGATTAAATCCTGTTGAAGCATCTCCAGAATAGCTAAAAAATTGTACACAAAATGGACCTTGTTTTCTGAATGAGCCAACAGGTTTTTGAAATCTAATTTATTGTTGATTTCGATTAAATGAGCAATGACTTTCTTCTGATTTTCTATCGTGTACGGATACTGCACGATGGTATGGACCACCTCATGACTTCGCAGCTCATACCGATTCATTGCATAGTGATAGGCGAGCATTAATTTGTATAAATTCAATGAAGCGAGTTCTTCCCTTGGCTCTGCTGTTTGTGATACAAGGCTTAGATCGTGGGCAATATTTCCTCGTCGCTCTTGTTGAAACCGGTTATCTTCTAAACCCTTCAATTCCTCGGCCAGTTGTTTAAACTTTTTGTACTCGAGCAGCTTTTGGATCAAATCTTGCTTGGGGTCTATCTCAATTCCTGCTTCATTAAGCGCTGGTCGGGGCAGCAGTAGCTTGGCTTTGATACGCATCAGGGT
>CAIOLR010000443.1 GCA_903859135.1 uncultured bacterium
ATTTCTTTTGAAATTAAAAACTGATAGTTTATTTAATATTTTTATAATTAAACTAATAGTTGATTTATTATTTTTTTATCGTAAATTTATAATACAATTTCGGGTAAGTCCTTTATTATTAATATCCGTGCAGAGCGGATTACGTCTTTGATTTTTTGTAAACACATTACGGGGGTAATTGAATACGCTATAATTAAAAAAGACATCGATGGCAAGTGTAATTAAAAAAGGGTTTCGATTTTTACTTTCTTTCATGCTTTATTTTAGCTTGGAGATGGGTATGGCTAAGGCACAATTTAATTTTAGCTTTCCCTTAACAAGTGCAGATGAGCCGAGTGACTTTATTTTGGGAGGGAGTGCTACACTCACCGCGAATGGTGTGACTGATCCGGTTGATAATGGCTGGCTACGGTTGACTCCTGACCAGAAATCGCAAAAAGGGTGGGCCTGCATTAATCAACCATTTGCGCCTACTTTGGGCTTATTTGTCCAGTTTGAATATAAAACATGGTCAGCTGGTGGTAGCGATGCTGTGGGGATTGGGGATGGCTTATCTGTTTTTTTGTATGATGGTGGGCAAGAGCAGGCTGATTTTGAACACGGTGGGTATTTGGGTTACATCACTAAAAAATCGCAGGGATTAAAAAGTGGATACTTGGGCATTGGCTTAGATGAGTTTGGTGCTTTTTCGAACCTATTGGAAGGTGCTAAAAAACGAGTACCCCATTCGATTGCACTGCGTGGAGGGGCTGCAGAGGGCTATCCTTATATCGCAGGTACTGGTACTAGACTTACAAAATCGAATTCTGCAGCTTCTGTAGATCTGGCTTTGGCTGGTACAGTGCTAGGGTTTAAAAATAGTGTCAAAATACGTCCAGATGCATTTTATAGGAGGGTGCGCCTTTATCTCCTACCTGTAGCAGATGGCACCGATTTTAAAACTACGGTAGAGCTTCAGAAAGATGCAGCGGGACCTTTTTATACGGTGATTAAAAACCAGCAGATAGGTAAGAGGCCACCATCTACACTTAAAATAGGTTTTGGAGCAAGTACGGGAGCAGGATGTGCCAATCATGAAATTCGTAATGTAATCGTGGGCGCACCCATCGATTTGAGCGTGGAGACAAGTGTGGATAAAGCAGATGCACATGCGGATAATACCGTAACGTATACAACAGTGGTGTCTAATCCAGGTGTTAATGCGATTATGGGCTCGAATAGGGCTAGTCTTTTCATCGAAACAGATGGGGTAACGATACCTGCTGATATCGCCCTTGATGCAGATAAATCACGTGGCGATATCATGATTACTAAAAATGAGGTTCAATCCATTCCTGGAAAGCAAGTGTATGATATTTCCAATCTTCCAGTGGGTGGTCATTTGACATTGAAGTATCACGGTACGATTACAAGAAATGGTTCCTTTATTGCTACTAATAAAGCTACTATAGCTCCGCCTGCAGGATTTTTGGATATCGATAGCAGCAATGATGTGCGTGCGGCCTCAACTACTATTGGAAGAGATGTAGACCTGAAGGTTGTCAATACAGTGGATCTGTCTACTCCTCAGCTTACAGGTACTCCTTTAAACTATATTACAACCATCTCGAATGCAGGGCCCGATGAAATAGTAAGTCCACTGAGTGCGACATTCACTATCGAAACAAGTGGGGTCGATATTCCTGCTGATATCACCGTCAATATGCTGATGGATAAACCCGCAACAAATGTAAATATCATCGTTACCAAAGATAAGGCGCAATCTACTTCGACTAAGCAGGTGTATCACGTTGCTAATTTTCCTGCAAAAGGTGCCGTTACATTTATGTACAAGGGAATAATTACATCAAAATCAGCGCCTGTTACCAACAAGGCAACGATTGCTCCGCCGCTGAGTGGGCTCTATGAAACAGACAACAGTAATAATAGTAGCACAATAACCACCCCGCTTATAAAAGACATTGATCTGCGCGTGGTAAATAGTGTATATCCATCTGCAGCTCGAAATGGTGGACTTGTAACGTATACAACGGTGCTGTCCAATCATGGTGTGAATTCGGTGATGGGTTCGGATACCATTACTCTTGTGATTAAAACAGATGGGGTGAGCATCCTAGATGATCATAACGATATCGTAACCGATGCGATTGGTCCGCAGGGTACTCTCATTACAAAAAACACGAACAATCCAATTCCTAATAATCAGGTGTATGATATCATTCATTTTCCAGCAGGGGGTAGTTTGACCTTAACGTATAAGGGTAAAATTAATTCACAATCAACGCCGGGTACGAACGTGGCTCATGTGATTGCGCCACCCATCTATTTTCGGGATACCAATAGCGATAACGATATGAGTGCTGTTAGCACGACGATTATACAGGATGTCGACCTCCAGGTGATCAATAAAGTGGATGTCTCTGATGCGCAAAAGGTGGGTGCTATATTAAATTATACCACTACCGTATTCAATTTGGGGCCTAGTGATGTGAGTAATGCGGTATTGACGATCGAGGCCAATGGGGTGAATGTGGTGCCTGGCGCTATTATTTCCAAGGTGTCTAAAAATGAATTGGCAGCAGGTGCAACGATCAATTTGGATACCCATTTATCCACGTTGAGCAAGTACGTGTATCACCTTGCTGTTTTGCCAGCGGGGGCTACCGTTACGTTAATGTATCAAGGCACGATTACTTCGACGAATCATTCGGCTATTATTAAGGCGACTATTACCCCACCCGCGAGTGGATTTTATGAGATCAATTACGAAAATAATATCAGTGTGGCACAAACATTGATCAAGCCCACGCTTACTCAGCCACAAAATGCGATTGTTTGTTCAGAGCAATTGGTTAATAGAGCATTAGAGTCTGATAATCCCTCTTTTACGTCTTACACCTGGGTGCTGGTGCCAAGTAGTGACGCGATTCACGTGCATCCTTCATCTACAGGGGGAGCGGCTGTTCAGTGTATGATTAAAAATGAGGAGAACGATGCGGGATCACTTGCTTACATTATCACGCCTGCCATCAAGGCCCCCATTATGCCCATCGATGGAGGTGCCCCTTCCGTTTTCACGACGATAGAGGGCGATCCGAAAGTATTTACGGTAACTATCAAGCCACTCCCAAAAGAGCCTTCGGTATCGGTTACTAATAATGGCGTGATTCGTTACCGAGAGGACGCTGTGTTTACACCAAGTAGTCATTTGCCCTCAGCCACCTATCGCTGGTATGATGATGCTAATAAAACGAATCCTATTAAAAATGGTGTGGTAGGCTCGAATGGCGTGTTGAGGGTGTCCAATCTTTTGCCTGGGACGTACACCTATTATGTAACAGTATCGAGTCCCGATTTTTGTGAAGGTGCTGCATGTCCTGCGAAGGTGACTGTGATGCCAATGTCTGCTAAGAGCAAGGCTTCTTTGCGTGTGCCTGCAGGACGCAAATGATACGTTTATAAACGTATAGTTTGGCATTCTTCGTGAAACTCTTAGAGCCTGTTTAAATTTTATTCAACAATAATTTTATAGCGGACAGTTTGGTCATATATTCTGCAGAATCGATCAAAAGCTCTTAGTTTCTGCAGAGTCTTCTATCATTATCAAACCAAGCAAAAGTTCTTTCAACGATCCATCTTTTATTAACAGGTTCAAAAGTCACATTTTTTCTATCAGGACGCATAATTACTTGAATGATATAGCCAAACTTATTTTTCACTTGCTCAATAATCTCTCCTCTGTAGCCCCCATCTGCAATAATAACTTTGATGTTGCTTAAAAGAGATTTTAGTACTCGCATGAACAATAGGACAGCCTTACTATCGTGGATGTTGGCAACGCTCACCATAACAGCTATCAAAAAGCCATTTGTATCCACGACGACATGACGTTTTATCCCTTTTACTTTTTTATTACCATCATAACCATTCAGCGATCGATTATTCCCCCAACGCACACTTTGAGAATCAATGATACCTAGGCTTGCTTCTCTATTTTGACCTTTTTTAATTCGTATATGCTCTCTAATCTTCGCTAATAAAAGGTCAAAATGCTCATTGTCTCCCCATTTTTTGTAATAGTAATAGACTAATTGCCATTTGGCGTAGCTTTTCGGTAACATTCGCCACTGGCAACCTGTTTTTACCAAGTAGTTAATCGCGTTCCAAATGCTTCGCAAACTATGTTTTCGTTTTCTTTCCTCTAGTTGTAACGTCTTTTTAATAAATTACCACTGGGTTTCTGATAAATCGGTTGGATACATTTTTTTGAAGTTTCGTCACAACAAAAAGACTAATTCCAATCGGTTTTCAGGCCTATAATATTATTCCTCTCTCATTTTTAAACAGGCTCTTAGCCCATAAACTGACTCGATCGGAAATTTCTGCGGTTTGCGCTTACAACCCCTAGATAATCTTCTGTCCTGGTCCTGAAAAAAGATTTGAAGGATTATCAACGTAAATTATGGGTACTTTATTGATCATAGCTAGTTGTTGAACCAAGTGATAGTAACGCTGGCATTGTGGATTGTCCATCACATATAAACCCTTAACACCTATATAGCCAGTAGGTGGTATTCCTCCTTGTGGATGAATATGCACATGTGGTTTTCCAACAATAACTATTTCGTTATACGTACTAAATGACGCTAAGAAATGAGCAGGGAACATTTTTGTTGGAAACTCTTTTTTAAGTCTCATAACATCTTCTATATGTGCAGGCATCTTATCGGTTCTAGATAGTATATAAGATGGAGATTGTATGATTCTATTAGTTAGTTCATTAATATGATCTACTAAATCATATGGTTTTATAACTTTTGGTTTTAGAACTCCTTGCTCATCTTTTACCCATTCTACACCTACATGGTTTTGAAATCCTATATCTTTATAATTAGTTGATAAAATATTACTAATGGGAACATCCAATATAAATCCAAAATATCCAACGACTGCTCTACTATTTTGATTTGAAACTAAAGACGTACTTATCACATCCCAAGTTTTAAGTAAATTTTTAAATTGTGTAGTGAAAAATTCCTGTCTTATTTTGCTTGGATCTCGAAACATATGGATCAGATACATCCATTTTTTACCAGTGCTTGGATCAATATCGTTATTGGGTTGATGCAATTCAGGTTGATTTTGTGGACGATATATATATAACTCTTTCCAGGCATGTAATTGCTGTATATTCACAGAGTCAGTATACCTATTCGTCAACTTATCTGTATTGAGAAAGTGTAGTCCGGTCCCTGGCAAGGGATTGGGAGGGGATTGTTGTTTTTTCCTTCTAAATATATTTTTCATAGAGTTGATCTTATGTAAAGGTTTAATACTAAGAGCCTGTTTAAATTTTATTCAACAATAATTTTATAGCGGATAGTTTGGTCATATATTCTGCAGAATCGATCAATAGCTCATAGTTTCTACACAGTCTTCTGTCATTATCAA